>JAFGBA010000335.1 GCA_016933395.1 Sedimentisphaerales bacterium
AACCTTATCAATGGACATACACCGGCAAGCCTTTAGCCGCATGTAAAGATGTTGCTTAGTCGAGTTATTTATGAAATGCTGTACTAGAGGGCCATATGCATGTGCCATAATAGCATGCAAAGCAAATATTTCGTAGGCCGCATAGGATGGCAGAGATAAATAATAGAGCGAGGACGAAGATCGCCAGGACTTTGAGTAGATATAAATGCAATGCTTTCATGGGTAGTCTCTTAAATAGGCGTCGTTACAAAACGTCGCCAAGTACAATATAATGAAACCAATGTAATAACTGCGAACAAAATATCAGTGGACGGAGTGAATCCTTTGACAAATAACATAAAAAGAAGCAATCCGGTTAGAATTATTGCGGCAGAAACAGCGATCAATAGATGGCCATATTGTCCCACCAGCAAGCCTAATACGTAAGCCGTCAGTGAAAATATCCCGCATGTTATCATGCTGCGGATGAGGCATGTGTTTTCGTGTGGCAGGCTAAAAAGCTTGTAGTTGACCCATAAATATGCCCCAGTGATAACAATGACCCAAACGAGTATGCAAAATCCACCTGAAAATATCTTGGCGGCAAGTAATTGTTGACGACTGGTCGGTTGAGTAGCCAGAAACGTACTTGCTCCTCGAAAGCGATCCCAACGTATCTGGAAAAGCCCAAGCAAAGCGGTTACGACAGGCATGATGATTATTGGTCCCCAACTTGTTTCGATGATTAGGTTGGCGGCATAGATCGAGCGGGGAAATCCTCGATCAAGGTATTCATATGTCTCGAGAATCAGATATATAATCAGAACAAACAAGGAAATCGACGGCAGGACTGCAAACAACATTACATCTTTGGCTTCGCGTTTGATTAACGGCCACATGTCAGGCGACCTCCGAAGTTAGGGGGCGGGTGGTTTGGCCCGTGGTTTCGATGAAGATGTCTTCGAGGGAGAGGGGGATATCGGTGCAGGATTCCGGAGCGTAGGTGTCGAGCAGTCGTTTTTGCGCCTCGTCGAAGTCGGCGACGGTGAGAATCATTTCCCTGCCGGTGGTTTCCGCGCGAATAATATTCGTCAGGTGCAGCTTGGCCGGCGGCCGGTCGGGGAAAATCAGCCGGAGTTTGCGGATGCGGCGCTTGAGCGATTCCTGGGGGCAATCGACGATGAGCTTGCCGCCCACGAGGATGCCGATGCGGTCGGCGATACGCTCGACGTCGCTGAGGATATGCGAACTGAACAGAATCGTCCGCCCGTCGCGCTGCAACAAGTCAATCGCCAGTTCCAGGAACTGCCGCCGGGCAATGGTGTCCAGACCCAGCGTCGGATCGTCCAGGATCAGCACCTCCGGCTCAACGGCCATCGCCAAGGCAAGGTTAAGCTGCGCCCTCATGCCGTTGGAAAGCTGTTTGACCTTGCGGTCCATCGGCAATTTGAACGTCTGAATCAGGTGCTCGAAAAATGCCTGATTCCAGTTCCTCGCTAGTTCCCGGCAAAGCTTAATCAACGCCCCAACCTTCATCCCCTGGATAAGGTGATGCCCCTCAGCCACGTAACTTATCCGTCCTCGCTGGGCAGGCGACAACCGCCGCGAGTCGGTCCCCAACAGGGCCGTCCCGCCGCGGGTGGGCGGCTCCAGACCCATGAGAATACGGATAAGCGTGGTTTTGCCGATGCCGTTGCGGCCCAGGAGGCCATAGATGCTGCGGGTGGGGATTTTGAGATTAATCCCGTCGAGGATGCAGCGGCCGTCATAGTATTTCACCAGATTGTCCACGGCGATAGGGTAGTCATTCATGGCTCGTTTCCCCGTGTAAATACGAATATTTCTTGATTAGATCCTCAAACCACTTTCGCAAAGTGGCGGCGGATATCTGCATGTGGACCGCGTCCACAAAAACGCGTTCAAGCTGCTCACAAATAATCCGCCGGCGAACGTCGAGGCTGAGTTGCGAGTCGATTTCGGATACGAATGCCCCCGCTCCCGGCCGCGTGCGAATGATACCGTCGGATTCCAGAGTGCGATAAACCTTGGCGATAGTGTTGGGATTGATGAGCAATTTCGCTGCTAACTGCCTGACAGTGGGCAACTTATCGCCAACCCGCAGGCGGTCCAGGGCGATGTCCCGCTTGATTTGATCAATCAATTGCTGATACACCGGCCGGTCGGAGGATGGATTAATCGTTAAATGCATATTTTACCAACTGTACTAGTATAACTAGTACAATATACACTAATTATGCTTGCCTGTCAAATATCTCGTGCAAAAAACATGAAAAAACTTTTCTGATAGTAATTTACATATACAATTATGCATTTGTGGTTTTATGATGACAGATGTAGCACCTGAATCCCCTTCGGCATTGTTGAACGCGGATACCTTGGACGCCCGGCAGCGGCGGAGTATGCGCTGGGTTATTATCGCCAGCATTGCGGCGGTGGTGGCGGCTAATTGCCTGGCGGGCAACATTGTCACCCTGACGGCCCTGAAACTGGGGGCGACGGATTTTATGCTGGGCTTGCTGAGCCTGTTTATGTTTCTGCCGTTTATGCTCAGCGTACTAACTCTTTCCAGCATGGAGCGCATCGGTAAACGCCGCCTGTTGGTGCGGTGGTGGACGCCGGCGGTGGCGATTGCGGGATTATATCTGCTATTACCACTGGTGGACAAATACGCTTCCACCCATGTGGCGTTGTTTTTTCTTTTTACCCTCGTCATGCTGCGAAGCTGCACCAACGCCTTGGGCATGACGGCCTGGATGCCTCTGATACATGACGTCGCGCCGATGGAGAGCACCGGACAGTTTTTTGCCCGATCGCGGTTTTGCTGGCTGGCGGCGGGATTTGTCTTTTTGGTAAGTTGCAAATTCTTTTTGAGCGAAGATTCACCCTGGTGGAAGTTCGAACTCATTTTTCTATTGGGCATGGTTATGGCCGCCATACGAGTGGTGGGCATATTGCCGATTGCGGAGTCACCAACACCCAAATCCGCTCCTCGTTTGAGTTTGTGGCAACGTTTTGGGGAACTGCTGCGCCATGAACGGTTGCGTACGCTGCTGTTTTACCTGATCGGGATTAACCTTGCCGCCAATTTCACCAAATTTCACCGCATCAAATGGCTCAAGGAATTGGGTTATGGCGATGACATGGTGATGCTGGCGTCAGGGGCGATGCTGAGTCTGGGGGCAATGCTGAGTCTGGGCTTATGGGGCCGCCTGGCGGACCGGCACGGCAACCGTTTTCCGCTGAGCATCAGCACCGTTGGACTTATGGCCACGATGGCGGCGTGGCTGCTGGTGGAAAAGAGTTCTCTGGGCACAGGTGTGATGATGGCCTTGTACATTTTGGAAGGCGCGTTTTTCTTCGGTAATGGCATCGCCACTACGCGTGTGATGTTTCATACCGTGTCGGATCAGAAACAGTACCTGGTAAGCTTGTTAACCCTGGTGGTATTTTTAGCCACCGGTGTCGGGCCGTTTTTGGGTGGTCTTGCCTTATGGGGATTGGGTGAATCGGAGTTTTCCCTGGGGGCGCTGTATTTGAACAAATATCAAATATTGATGGTGTTCAATGTATTTTTATTATTCTGGCCGCATTTCATGCGGCGGCGGTTGCGAACCGAAGGTGAAACCGGGACGATACAAGTCATCTCGTTCATGGCGCAATCACTGCGCGGCGCGATAGCTCCGTTTATGCGAATTGGCGGTAATGCAGGGACGGACCAAATGAAAGGACAAGATATCGACGATGACCGATAAGCAATATTCCCGACACCAAAAAGGGATTATTAAACGATATTACGAGCATTTCGACAACATCCAACTTACTCGGCTGAGTGAACTGGTGACGGAATTATATATCGCCAAGGATACACCCGGCGAGGACAAACTCTGGAATCGCGTGGAGGATATTTTGCGTAAACTCAAGGTTCCATCTCAACAGGCGGACCATATTATGCGCAGCCGACGCGTGGAATTATTGGCCCAATGCCTCAGTGAATGGTTAGGGAAATCCTGATAAGTGGTAGGCTTTTCCTGCGGGAAACGACCGTGGGGCTTGAAAAGATTATTTATCTTTGGGGGATTTATGAAATTCATCACGGCTGGGAACGCGGAGAGTTTTACCGCATTGTTTGCAGCGAGCAACACCCCCAGCCCAATCACGTGGTACGTTAAAACGAAGGCCGCAAGTACAGGCAAAACGGATACGAGGATATTTCTCCGCCAACACGTTTGGCGTAAGTTCGCAATGTTGGGGTGACGTTTTCATGGCAATACCTCCATACGCCGGCGCGGCCGCCCTCACGGCCTGGCTTCACCCGGCAGTCGCCTGGGGAGCTTAACGCCGACCGGTATATTAATAGACGTCTTCCCCAGTAAAATGTTGCCATAAAAATCCGTTAAATTTTACCTAAATTTCTATAGGGATTTGTGAAGATGGGCTATAAATCGCTTTGGATACAAACAGCGAGCTTTTTATCAGTACAATATATAAGCAAGAGTTAATCCAAGGTTTTTTCCCATTCCGCCATAAGAGTTTCCATCAGCGGCTTCATGGTCTTGGCCGAGAAATCAAAGGGCAGTCCTGCAGCATTGTAAAGCTGTGGCAATGGCTTGGAGCCGCCCAGAGAAAGTGCGGCCCGATATTGTTTGACGGTTCCCGGTAAATCTTGTCTGGATTTTCGCCATAAGCCAAGCGCGCCTAATTGTGACATGCCGTACTCGATGTAGTAAAAAGGCCATTGGAAGATGTGTAATTGGCGATGCCAGCGATAATTGCGGCTATCTTCTTCGCCCGTCCAGTCATAGGCGCAAGCGGAATAACGGTCGTAAAGTGTTACCCACTGGTTGCACCGTTCCTCACGAGAATGATCAGAATTTTCGTAAAGCCAGTGCTGGAAACTATCTATAACGGCTACCCAGGCGATGGTATAGACAATACCTTCGAGATTTTCCCGTACGGCTCGTCTGCGATCATCTTCATTAGCGTAGAAAACGTCCAGGTAAGGTTCGGCCAGCAGTTCCAATCCCATCGAACCCACCTCACAAAATTCAGACGGGGCGTGCCGGTATGCCAATAATGGTTCATCGTTACATTCGCACGAGTGCATGGCGTGGCCGGATTCGTGCAGCAGCACCATCAAATCACTATGCGTGCCGACACTATTCATAAAAATAAAGGGTTTACGGCGTTCACAAAGCGTGCTCTGGTAGCCGCCGGGGGCTTTGCCTTTGCGGCTGAAAAGGTCCAGC
>JAFGBA010000053.1 GCA_016933395.1 Sedimentisphaerales bacterium
GTGGTCTGGTTGGCGGGGGTTTGTTCCTCCTGATTGTTTTGGGTGGTTTTCTTTTCCCCGGTGGTAACATCGACGGAATAATCGCTCAAACCCCGGCGGCTTAACCGATAGGGACTGACGGTGCCGGATTCATTTAAAATGGCGTTGAGTTGTTCGCAGAGCATTTCACAATCGGCGTATTTCAAGGTAATGACCATCGGCAGTTCGGCCGGAACCTGTTTATCCAGTTCCTCGGCGAGTTCACGGACCACTTCGTAGGCTTCGGGAATCTGGCTGATAACGATGATCTTGCGTGTTTCAGGAACCGCCTCAAAAGTGAGCTTGCCGTACAAGGCGCCGACGATCTTTTTCTTGTCGCCTCCGCGGTCATATTCATCCCACCACCAGGGACGTCGGTTGCTTTCCTGCTTTTCCGTGAATAATTTGCTTAACAATTCAGCCATTTTGACGGGGTCGGAATTATGCAATTCCAGAATCATTGGTTTGACCTCTTTGACGTCGATAGGTACGTCCCATTCGGCGATTTGTTGCTCCACCTTGGCCATATTTTCGGCCGAAGCGATGACCGTTACCTGCTTGAGGGTCGTAAACGCGATAACGCGCACCGTATCCTGAGAATCCCGCGAGGAACGACTATAGTAACGGTAGTAATAGTTTGAGGAACCGGCATCGGAAAATAATGACTCAATGTTCTCTTTGACGATTTCGGGATCAGCATAGGTTAGTTTGAAATGTCTGGTGATAAATTGGCCGGAAGGAATATCAATTTCAGCAATGAGTGTTTTGATCATCTCTCGTTTTTGCGGATTGGCGAAAATCATGATCTGCCGCACCCGCTCCAGCGGTTGGATCATTACCGAGGATCGTAACTCGGCGCCGGGCATGTTTTGTAGGGTGTTATTGAGTTGCCGGGCGACGTCCTCCACGTCGGCATATTGCAATTGCACCACTTCATAGTCGGCTTGTTCCGGCTCCTGCAGATCGAGTTGCTCAATCCAGGCGGCGATGCGATTCATATCCGCGGCGGAAGCCTGAGCGATAATCCATTTGCGGCGCGGTTCGGGAATAAGCACCACCCGGCTGTTAATCAGATTGATAACCGTGGAGCGGGATGGCGCCGGGGATGACGGCGGACCTTCACCGCCGCCTCCGGGATGCATTTCCGGTTCAGGCGCTGAGCGTGGGGATCTACGACCAGACGTATTGCCGCCAATTAATAGCCGCACCAACTGGACAATTTCCGCTGGTTCGCCATGTTCAAGCGGAAATATTCTGGTGACGGTTTGTTCGGCATCGGGAGTATCCAACTCGCGTATAATACCTTCGATGCGCAGCAAATTGGCGACAGATTCGATGACGACCAGCATGCCGGTGTTCTCATCAGCGGTAATATAGCCATAGTCGGGAATCAGCGGAAGGATAATCTGCTGTAATTGCGTCGGACTGTAATTCTTCAGGCGGAAAAATTTCTGTACGATTTGCGTCTTGTCCTCAAACTGGGCCAGAGGCTCATCAGCGGTAATGGTGGGCACACGCGTCAGGCGAACATCCTTGATGGGTCTAAGGTAAACGGCCTGGGGCGTGTCCTCAGCGATGAAACCCTTGGTTTGCAACGCGGCGTAGATCAGTGCCAGAGCTTCGTTCTGCCGTAGCTTGTGAGGAGCGTAAATGGTGATCTTCTGGCCCATGACATCCTGATGGGGAATAATAACCTTTCCGGTCCACTCGGCCACCTTGGAAATCAGTGTTTTCATTTCCACGTCTTTGAGATTGACGGAAACATAGGGGTTGTTCGGATCATCATCTTCATCCTGTGGAACAGCGGCGGTTTCCGTGGATTCCTGTGGTTTGGCCTTGGCGTTCTTATTTTCGGGAGACTTCGGCGCATCGGTCGGGACTGCTTGCGAGGATGGTTTATCTTTCGGCGATGGATCGGATTTTTGGGGCTGTGAATTACCCGACGGGGCTGGTGTAGCATCAGCGGTATCCGCGCCCGTGGATGTTTCCTGGCCGCTAACGACTTTTGAATCGGTGTTGGATTCGGTGTTTTTGGTTGGGTCAGTCGCCATGTTCGACGCAGACGGTGAATTGTCGCCTGCCGTATCGGCGGAGACGCCATTTCCCCACAATGCCCAAGCGATGAGCAAACTGCATATAACACCGGTAATAATCACGATTATCAGATTACTTGATTTCAAAGCTTGCTCCTTGATTTTAAAAAGGAATTATCTATCCGGCATATGTTCGAACGACTGAATAGCCATCTTTTTTTGTTCTTCAGGCATTTTATTCCACTCTTCTTTGGCTTTTTGCTTTTCTTCTTCGCTAAGCTGATTCCAGTATTTCAGCAAAGCGGCGCGAACTTTGTCACTCAGCGGTACGCCCAGCCAGGCCAGCGAATCCGCGTCTTCGTCGGCGGCGGAAGCAGTCGGTGTTGCCGTCGCCTCTTGTGATTTTGCTTTTTTAGGCGTATGTCGGGGTGGACTCGGATGCGATTCCGGCGGTGCGGCGTTTTCTGACGGTCCCGCAGCGCTGGCGGAATCAATTGGCGCTAAGGTTATTTCCCGTCCTTTCCATTCGATGACAACCTTCGTTGCTTCAATCCGAATGATTTTTGCTCCATCGATGCTTTCGCCGACCTTCAACCAGCGGCCGTTTATTAACGCGGCGTCGCCGAGAATGCCCTGAACCTGCGAAGGCGGCTGGGGTTCCGGCGGCGGCGGAGCAAACATGTGCATCCCCGCAAGTTTCTCGGCGCGTTCCTTTCGCAAGCGGAACAATTCTTCAATGCGCGTTTCGCTTAATTCGCTCTGCTCTAACGCAGTGGTAAGGCTTGCTTCGGCGTTACCGGTAAAATGCCCCCACGTATTGATGCGCCATAAGGTCAATACCAGTAATCCAACGGCGAGGATAAGCATTGTTAGCGACAAATACTTTTGATATGACGAAGAAACCGTCTTTTTCATGGCTTGGCCTGTTTGATAACGGTGGAAACCGTCAGGGAGAATTGTTGTTTATCGCGTTCATTTTCCTGGGTAATCAACTCCAGGTTTTCAATGGCGCAAACATGTTCGTTCCGATATAAATCAGCCAGATATTTGAGAATCATCTCCGTAGGCCCGTTGATGCGGCCTTCCAGCAGCAACAAAGAATAATCAGCATCTGTGGCTTTTTTCTCCGCCGCATATTTGATGTTGGATAAAGCCAGACCGCTTTGGCGGGCTTGTTGAATCATGGCTTTTTTGAAAATAAGGCGTTGATCCTCGCTATTATTGGGCAGCGCCAACACCGGCGTCTTTTCCGCCAGAATCCGCTGCTGCGCCTTGCCGGCGTCGTTTTGACCTGCTAGTTGATTGATGCGGTTTTCCAGAACCGACAAATCCGCCCGCACCTGACTCCAGCGTTTCAGCCACGGTCCGATGAGCAACACATACACGAGCATTAATCCTACACAGATTCCACCCACGATTAATGCCCTTCGATCTCGTTTATTGAGTTTTAATGGTTTCATGATTTCACTCGCGACGATAGCGTTTTCTGGTTTATTGCTTGCGGGTAAAATATTTATAATCGCAGCTTAATATAAACGTCGTGTATTCTTTCTGCGCGTTAAAGGTTTCACTTTCGCTTTGCACATTATTGAAGTCACTGCTTTTTTGCAGATTTTCCTGAAAAGCGAGAATATCATCCGGTTTTTTGGTATGCCCTTCGATCCGCAGGCGCTGTCCCCGGCGATAGGTAATTTTATCAAGGAGCATTTCTTCCGGAAGCACGGTTTGAATATGTTCGAGCATGTCTAGCACATCAGGCCGCTGCCCGGCGACGAAGTGGCGCAACTGCTGCTTTTGAGTCAGTGTATCCAGACGAGTAGCGTAGGCGGACTGTTTGAATAAATGCTCAAGCTGATCGCGCCGGGCCACATCGGAACGATAAGCAACCAGCAAATAAGTTAATGCGATCAGGACTAACACCATCAGGCTGACGGGCCAGGCCGGAGGGACGCCTCGCCATGACGATGATGACACGGCTTGTGGGGGTGAATGGAAGCATAGTTCTTCCGCCGAATCGTTTAACGCTGCAACCGCAGCGCCCAGTGAGGTTAAATGTTGGCTTGGAACAAAACTTACATCCGAAGCGGCCGACACCAATCCCGAACGAAAATGAAGCTCTTTGACGAGTATGTCAGTGCTTCGGAGAAACACGGCGATCTGCCGGGTGGTTTCATCTTCCACGGGCATATGCACGGAGATGGGATTTTCAAGCTGCTGGTTAAATTTTTCCCAAACATTGCGCACATCCTGGGCCAGCCGCTCCAGGGTGGAGAGATGCGGTTGTTGATCTCTCGCTAATTCCTCCAAACCGTAATCCAGACATGTCCCACGAACCATTTTGCCTTTGTGTAATTGCAGCACGAGCGTGCATTGGGGCCGGCATAAAATAACAACACCGTCATCAAGGCGAGGTTCATAAAAGGTGCGGCAGGCCTGGGCCGCGGCGACGTAATCAGAGATAATGTTGACGTCACGGCAACTTTCCGCTGATTGTTTGAGCTGTTCCAGATAATCGCGCCGACCTGCCACCAGCGTAATAGGAATCTCTCCGTTTTCCATTTCATCATTCCGCCAACTCAAGACCATACGATCCGGCGGCAGGGGCAAGAGGGTCTCCGCCTGCATGGCCACCAGGGCGGGCAAAGCCCCGTTCGCCACCACGGGAACCGTAAAATGATGCACCAGACTGCAAGATGCCGGCAGATTCATGACCAGTGACGAACCAACGGTGTAATCCGCTTGGGCTTGAAATTGCTTAATAGCCTCTTCATGGTTTGACGCCGACGCTTTAACGGCAACCTCATAGCCTTCGCCGTTCTTGCTTACGGTCAACACCTGATGCTCATCCATGTGCCGGGATAAAACCATAACCTGCTTTTTCAATGGCGGACTCCCTGATGCTGATAGAGTATCGTCCCCGCCGTACCGGAACGGTCCACGATGAATTCACAGCGCGAAACGGCGTCGTTGATTTCCGAACAAACCGTACACGTTACCTGATAAACATCGGAGCGTGTGGTCAGATAATTTGCTATCTGCTTGAATGTTTTAACATCGACGGCGCCCAGGTGTAGTAGCTCCCCTATGGATTCCATCGGAGTGGCCGATGATTTACGCCGACTGATGATATCATCGACGGTCGTTTCATTACCCTCCAGCACCGCCAGCAGAACGTCCCGGCCGGCGGTGTTGATGTTCACCAGGCCGGGGATTTCATCCCTCTCATTAACAGTAATCCGATCCACAATACCGCCAAATGTCTGTAAATCTATCGGGGCGGCTTCATTCTGATCATCCTCACCCTGCTTTTGGGGAGGTTCTTTGGGGCTGTTATCATCAATCAAATCACCGATACTTTGCAATTCAGTTTCACGTTTTTTAATTATCCATTGAGCATGGGCATTGGAGAGGGATAGTTTTTCCATCAATTCATTTTCATCCGCCTGTTTAATATTAATGCGTTGGGCCGACTGTGCGTCCCGGTTATGAGCATAGGAACAACACGTCAGCAGCGGCAGCCAGCCGAGATAGAGCTTGCCATTCCCGTCATCACGGGGCGGGGTAAGGTCCCCGTCATCTTCGTTTTCGTCCAGCCGACCGTTCATATTCACGTCCTCGCCGTAAAGCAGTTCCCGGGTAACTCCCCGCACCTGCAACAATTCTCCCACGCTGCCAAACGGGCCGTTGCGAATCCGATACCTCGGTTCGAGATTTAAATAATATCCGTCTTCCACGCCATGCGGCTGCGGATCGGAATCTTCATCGCGCCAATCAAGTATCGCTTCGGCGATACTCTCCGTCATGTCCCGCAGTTGCATTAACTGATTTTTGGTGGCGGTGTTAATGTTCAATTTTCCGGCTTCATCCGTTATCACAATGTCAAGGATGTTGCCGTCCAACCTGATGTTCTGACAAAGATCGGCGTTATCGTGCCAAATGTCGCCTAAACCATCACTGTTGCGTTCATCGTCGTGCAAAATCGCCAGAGCTTTCTCCACACCTGCCCGGCACGTCCACTGCCGCCGCAACTGCTCACCCGAGGTTTTACGAATCTGGCTCTCAAGTTGTGTCTCTCGGGCCAGCACCACGACCATGACGCTCAACAGGGCAATAATCCATAGCACCATCACCAGAGTTAATCCGCGTCGACGATGCGTCAAAGGATGAATATTCTTTGGTATATTATGTTCCGTCATAAGGTTCACATGGTATTGTGTAATTCGGCGGATGTTTCCGCTTGTTGAGGCTGCGGCAAGCGTGGGAACGTCAACACTTGCGTCTGTTCCAGAATATATGGTTCACCCGGCTGCCGTGCGGCCAGGTGAATCTCGATCATTTTGGGCGGTATGGTTTTGTCTTCCTCCCATACGTCACGCCACTCCAGACCGTCGTAAAATCGAATATCAAAGGTCGTGATATTTTCGGCGACAGGACCTAAAATTCCGCCGGGATCACTTTGACGGTGAGGATTGGGCCAGACGCGCCGCATTAAGATGGATTGATTTTCATCTCGTCGTAAAAAATATTCAACTTCATACACATCGCTTTCGGGTTTACCGGGGCGAATGGCGCCTTTTTGGACCGTGTAAAATGTGATACGGCCGCTTGTTTGGTCATCCTGTTGTATAGGCGATCCGGTCAGACGCATGCGCTGGTGATCCCGGCTGCGGTAGAAATTATCCAAATCACTCGTAATGGTTTGCATGGCACAGCGCATTTCACCGGATAGTTTTAATCGGTTATCCAGGCGTTTGCGATCCGCGGTGACGGAATGCAAGGCAAATACCCCGACCGCCCCGACAAATGCGCCAATAATCACCGCGACTAAAAGTTCAATCATGGTAAAACCGCACTCCGGCCTGAATCGCCTGCA
>JAFGBA010000054.1 GCA_016933395.1 Sedimentisphaerales bacterium
AATGCGCAGAGAACGCTGACGACGACCTTTTTCCACTGAAAGGTGATATACGGTATAACCCGTAAAAACTGTTTCATCTTCTTTCCAATTCAAGAGTTAGCAAAATTTCATCCGTCCGAAATGCTATCGCTTTACCCCTCTGGCGTCAAGCAAAGTAAAAAATTTATTCTCCGCCTTATATTCCTTTGTCGGAAAATCCGGATAACAAAGAGTTCCATAATAAAGGCTCATAGAGAAGATAATAACTCAAAAGATATATGTTGATATTTATGATATAAATGGCCAAAGACAAGGCGGTAATGCTTCTCTTCGAACTTATGCCTGTTATCACAAACATAAGTATAAAACAAACCATACTGATTACAAATAAGCCTTCCGGCCCAATCTTAAATAATAAGTTCGTCAAAAATGGTAGTTCGATACCAAAGTCAAGGTATGTATCTGTAAATTTACGGTGTAGTAAGTACTCGATAATTCCGGCGGGAACAATCGTAAGCAGATAAAGGGCGATGACTTTGCACCACGCTAGTAGTTTTTCTTTATCTTTCATCCTGGATTCCTTTTTGCCGGTGTAATCAGCATGAACTACCGTATTGCTTTAAATAGGCTTCCATTTTGTCGCGCATTGCGTCATTAACCAGCACGTTGCCGCCAATAGGAGTATTATGCAGATGGTCTATGATGTCGCGGACGGTGACGATAGCGGCTACAGGGAAACCCAGTTTCTGGCGGACCTCCTGCAAGGCGCTCAAGGCGCCCTGGCCGCGCTCCATGCGATCGACACTGACGATGACGCCGGCGACGGCGGGGTTATTGTTGGCGGCGAGGATGGTCATGGTTTCGCGGATGCTGGTGCCGGCGGTGATGACGTCTTCAATGATGACGATACGCTCCGCGCCGGTGTATTGATGACCAATAAGCACACCCTTTTCACCGTGGTCCTTGGCCTCCTTGCGGTTGTAAGTGACGCTGACGTCCCGGCCGTGATGCTGAGCTAGGGCGATGCCGGCGGCGGTGGCGAGGGGAATGCCTTTGTAGGCCGGACCGTAAAGGTTGTCGAAGTCGCGGCCGAAATGATTGATGATGGCCTGGGCGTAAAATTCACCCAGGCGGGCGAGTTGCGCTCCCATACGGTAATTACCCGTATTGACAAAATACGGCGTCTTGCGCCCGCTCTTGGTGGTAAAGTCACTGAACGTCAAAACACCGGCGCGAACGAGAAATTCGATGAAATCTTTTTTGTAGGTTTCCATGGTTTCCTTTTTTGCCACTGATTTCACTGATGATTACTGATAAGAGAGATGCTTCGCAACGCTCAGCGTGACGCTTATTTCTTTGATTTTGAAGTTGGGGGTTTTTGGTGGAATTCCGATTCGATAAAATCGGGCCAGGGCAGTTCGTTGAGGCTTTGGAAATAAGAAACGCAGGTGTCGCGCCATTTGCGGGCGTGTTCGAGATGGCCTGCGCGTTTGTTGCTGATGCGATCGAAGCGTTCGGCGTCAACGTAAGGTTTGAGCGTGGCCCACATGTTATTCATGTCCTCCACGGTGCGGACGCCGTCGTAGAACTGCCAAACGATTTCCTCCCAAACGGTTCGTCCGGTCGGCAGCGGAAAATTCCAACTGACGCGATGGAACCACAAAAAATATTTCAGCGGGCAGGTATCGACGTTATCGAGCAAATCCGTCAAGTGCTGATTGTATTGGGTGACAGCACCGGAGCCTTTGAGCGTACGGTCAACCCCGACGGTATCCTTGTCCGCTATATTATAGTCACCGCCTTTAAAATTTCGATATTTGGGAGCGGGTTCATAATGATTGTAAGCGCTGAGAATCGTAAATCCAAGCGGGCGCAAATAACTCACGGCGGCCGGCCAGGATTCCATCATGATTGCGCGGGCAACGGCGATAAAGTGCGGATCGTGGCTGAATGTCATTTTGAGCCATTCATCGGCGATTTGCTCGGATGAAAGCTGGTGGTCCCAGGCCAGGCGGCCAAAGGCGTACCAGTTGGCCTGGCCGAAATCATAGCCGCACCAGTTGCGGTCGCTGCCGACATTGGCGACCCCGGCGATGCCGGAGATGTTACGCCCGTACAAACTGCCGTCAATCACTTTGGCGACGGATGAGCCCCGGCCGCGAGCGAAGGTGTCGAACGTCAGGATCTCTTTCCATAACGGGGCGATATACACGTGATGCAAGTCCCGGCCGAGGTATTCCTGGGTGATTTCGACTTCCAGAAACAGCGGCGTGTTGGGCATCGCGCCGAACAGGGGATGAGCCGGTTCCCGCGGCTGAAAGTCGGACGGACCGTATTTGGGTTGGATAACGACGTTGTCGGCGAATTGACCGTCGAAGGGCGCGTAAGCCAGGTACGGCCGCTTGACGACATCGGGTTCGTTATTGGTTAAAGCCTTGTTACGGAAGGCGCGCCAAATCACGATGCCGCCGTGCGGGGCAATCGCTTCGGCGAGCATGTTGGCCCCATCGGTAAACTCACGGTTAAACTGCTGCGGACCGGGCCGGCCTTCGGTGTCCGCCTTGACCAAAACACCGCCGAAATCAGGAACCTGGGCGTAGATGGCGTTGAACCGTTCCTTCCACCAGTCACTGACGCGCGGATCGCGCGGGTCGGCGGTGTCGAGTTTGTTGGGGCCGTCGAACAGCATGGGCGAACCGAAATTGACGGTGGTATAGACCTTGATGTTATACGGGCGAAGTTCCTCGGCCAGCGCCGCCCATTTGGCGATATACTCATCGCTGACAATCTTCGGATCGGCATTGACGTTGTGGATGACCACGGCGTTGATGCCGACCGAGGCGTTGGCGCGGGCGTAATCGCGGTAGCGAGGGTCGCGTTTGCCAGGCAATTCATCCCATATCCAAATGGATTTGCCGGCGTAGCCTTTTTCCACGGAGCGGCTGAGATTGTCCCAGTGGTTGAGCATGCGCCGTTGAATACGAGGCGTTTGTTTTATATCCAGGTTATCGATGGGTTGATGGGTTTGTATCCGGCGTAAAAAACCAAATACGCCGTAAAGCACGCCGGCGTCGGTGTTGGCGGTGATGACCGTGCCTTTGAATGAATCGCTGTTGATTGATTGCAGCGAGTAACCTTCCGGGCCTAACGCGGTGATGTCGGGCAACTTGAGATTCGGCGCGAGCTTTTGCAGGGCCGGGGCGGCGCCGACGAGAATGGATCCGGTTTTGGCGGGAGCATCTTTGCGGGGGATATCCTGACCCAACAAACCTGATAAGCCGCGATGTAATTCCTCCACGGCTACGGTCATGGTCGGTGAATCGCCGGCGGCAACGATGGATACGGCTGTTTGCTGATGGTTTTTCAACCGTTCGGCGTTATCGATGAGCCGATACCGCAGCCACAGGTCGTAACCGTCTTCGGCTTGAGCGGGCGATGTTAATATCCCCAAAAAACCTGCTATAGCGATTAATGTAATTGTTATACGCGTGAATTTAAACATACAACTCAATTTGGTACTCCTTGACGCAACGGCGCGTTTGTGAATTCAAGAGTTTGCTTAGACTTTCAGTTCAACGTCTTCGATTTTGAGGCGGCCGAATTTTCGTTTTATGGGGGCGATGACGTCGCGGAGAAATTCATCGACTTGTTGGGGAGCGCGGCCGATGTAGTCTTTGGGGTTGAGGACGGTTTTGAAATCGACGTTGGCGAAGGCGGGGTCTTTTTTGAGGCGGTCGATGAGGTCGTTGGGTCGGCCGTGGAGTTTGATTTCGGCGGCGGCGGCGTGGCTATGGCGGCGGATGACTTCGTGGAGTTTCTGGCGGTCGCCGCCGGTTTCCACAGCGACCATAAGGATATTCTCCGTCGCCATAAAGGGCAATTCCGCCTGGATGGCCGAGGCGATAACCTTCGGATATACCACCAACCCGTCGGTGATATTGGCCAAAATACCCAAAATGGCATCTATGGCCAAAAACGCTTCCGGAATCGCCAGCCGTTTGTTGGCGGAATCATCCAATGTCCGCTCGAACCATTGCTCGGCGGCCGTCATCGCGGGACTGTTGGTCAGGCTCAAAACGTAGCGGGCCAGGCTGGTTACACGTTCGCTTCGCATGGGATTGCGTTTATAGGCCATGGCCGAGGAGCCGATCTGGGTTTTTTCGAAGGGTTCTTCCATTTGCTTGAGGTGGGCCAGCAAACGCAGATCATTGCAGAACTTATGAGCCGACTGGGCGATACACCCCAGTGTTGCCACTACATTGGCGTCCATTTTGCGGTTATAGGTCTGGCCGGTAACAGGAGCGGTCTTGTCGAAACCCATTTTTCGGGCAACCATCCGGTCAAGTCGCCGGACTTTATGATGATTATCGCTGAAAAGTTGCAAAAAAGATGCTTGTGTTCCTGTCGTACCCTTAACACCTCGAAAAACCATGGTACCCAGACGGTGATTGATTTCATCCAGGTCTAACACAAAATCATAGCACCATAAACACGCGCGTTTACCCACCGTGGTAAGCTGGGCCGGTTGAAAATGGGTATACCCCAAGGTGGGCAGGTTTTTGTGCTTTTTGGCGAATTTGGCGATCAGGTCAATCACCCTCATCAGACGCGCGCGTATCAGTTCAAGGCCTTTTCGCATCTGAATCAGATCGGCATTATCGCCGACGAAAGCGCTGGTGGCGCCAAGGTGGATAATCCCGCGAGCTACGGGTGCGGCATCGCCAAAGGTATACACATGGGCCATTACATCGTGGCGAAATTTTTTTTCATACCGGGCTGCCAGAGTAAAGTTGATGTCGTCAAGATGTGCCCGCATGGCGGAAAGCTGCTTTTGGGTAATCGCCAGACCCAATTCCCGTTGGCTTTCGGCCAATGCCAACCATAACCGCCGCCAGGTGCTGAACTTAAATTGTGCGGAGAATACCTCCAACATTTGGGCCGAGGCGTATCGATCAATCAGCGGATTTTCATATCGGTCTTTAGGTAGGTTTTTCATGCCTATAAGTGTACCCGCCGGTCAAATTTCGGTCAATGCCCTATAAACTGCCGAAAAAACACAAGCTGTTGACATTGCTAAGCTTATTTGCCACAATAACCTTGGATTTCAACATGGCTACCACAAAAAATGACAAAATCAGCCCACCCCTGGGAACCGCCGCCCTTGATATAGGTCAAAAAGGGTGTATGTGCGACGATTTGCAGGCGGAAGCGACGTCAGATGATGTTCTGCTGGCGCGCAGCCGAGCGGGGCAAATGGCGGCGTTTGGCCAATTGGTCGAGCGTTACCAGCACCGTCTTTACAACGCCGTTCTGCGAATGGTCGCCAATGCGGATGACGCCCAGGAAATTACCCAGGACGCCTTTGTTCGCGCCTTGCAGGGTTTGCGGCAATTTCGCGGCAGCAGCGGTTTTTACACCTGGTTGTTTCGCATCGGTATGAATTTAAGCATTAATTTCCATCGGCGGCGCCGAAAAGTACAAATGACTTCGCTGTCGGTGGAAAATCCGCTGACAGGCACCCAGGCCGATGGCTTGGCCCACTTGGCTGACGCCGAGACTTCCGGCCCGGCTCAACGGGCGCAACTAGCCGAGGAACATCGCCGCGTTTTAGCGGCCCTGGACCGGCTCGAACCGTCCGCTCGTGCGGTGATTGTACTGCGAGATATTGAGGATTTGGATTATGCTCAGATCGGGCAAATACTGGACATTCCGGTCGGAACCGTGAAAAGCCGAATCTCTCGAGCACGCTTAACACTGCGAAACATGTTGCTAAACGATGAACAAATAAATGCGTAACGCAAAAGTACGGCAAACACGCGAGCCGAAGGATTAACCAATCCATGACCGAAGATCTTGTATTATTGCTTAATGCCTACCTGGATGGGGAGCTTCCTCCCGATCAAACTCAGACCATCGAAGAACAATTGGTTCACGATGCCGAAGCGCGTCAGTTGTTGGGGGAATTGCGCCAAGTGCGGCAGATGGTGGCGGCTACACCGCGCCGCCAAGTCCCGGCGGGATTCACTGACCAGGTCCAGATCGCCCTGGAGCGCGAAGCACTGCTGGGTCAGGAAGAACTTCGAGCGGAGACCGTCGGCCGCAATCACCTTCGTTTGCGGCGCACTCTTGCCGCCGCGGCCATGTTCATACTCGTCGGCGCTATCGTTTATATTGTATATTTGGTGCTTTATGTCCCAGCCGAACAACCAACTCCAGAAAATATTCCTATTGTGAGTAACTCATCGAATCACGTGGAAAATCCGAATATCTTTGATATTCCCAAACCTGATGCTCTTGCAAGTTCTTCACCCCTGGTTTCGGCCGCCGCTCAACCGCCCCAAACCGTTGAATTGGTCTGGAGCACCGATGATATTCAATCCGAGCGGCAACATGTCAATAACCGGCTTATCGCCCATGGCATCAACACCTTCATTAGCGTTCCTCAGGATGATGGCGCATGGCAATTATCGTTTGTGTGTTCTTCGGAAACCCTCGGAAAATTAATAAACCAATGGCGCGGTGAGAATCCCATGCGACTGGCCTTGATTTTACCGAATCCCATGGATGAAGAACCGCTTCGTATGCCGGCTCCTGACAAAGATCAGGTTTTAACCGCCGCCCACTGGTCGAATACGTTTACAGCAACGGACGCCTCCAATAATTCACCTGCTTTTATCGCCAAGACAGAAAATCTCTTGCCGGCCTGGATACAGCAAAATCCATCAAAACCCTCTCCGATGTTACCCGACCTGCATTTGTTGGGAGCAAGTGCGCCTGCTAATGAACAAACCCCGCTCGCAGGATCACCCCCCGTCGTTCAAGCAAATACAGGGGAGACGTCCGATACTCCCGTTATAATTGCCGTTACGTTAATAATCGAGCCTGCCTCCACGGCTATATCATCTCCGCCTGAGCCTACAAATCCGTCATCATCACCCCTGCCGCCCGTATCCTCGCAACCGTCGCAAACTCCCGCTGAAATTCCTGATTTGGGGTCCATTACCGCTCAATAGGATCAGCGTTGTGGGATATACTCGCCAGAATATCGCGGCGCAATTTAAAAAGTTCCTTAAAGGCTCGTAATATAACTTTCATATTCGCCCCCGTTGACGCTCCGGCCCGGCGAGGATAATGATGCACGCCGCACTGGCCGATAGTGTAACCGGCGCGTTGGGCGCGGGTAAGAATCTCGGCGTCGATGAGCGCCCCCATGCTGCGCATTTCAATGTGGTCAAAAAGGCTCCGACGGTATAACTTGAAGGCGCAATCTATATCGCGCAATTTCAATCCCAGCATCAATCTCACCACTTCGCCCCAGCCCCAGGCGTTTAATTTTCGCCTCCAGCCTTCCGAGCGATTCAGGCGATAGCCGCTGACAATGTCATACGTCTCGCTCAGCGCCAGCAATCGGGGCAATTCCGCCAGGTCAAACTGCCCGTCGCCGTCGGAATAAAAAACCCATTCCTTTGTCGCGGCGCGAAAGCCGCTTTGCAGCGCCCCACCGTAACCTCTATTCACCGGATGATGCACCACCCGAATATGGCCGTCGTTCTGCGCCAGGCTATCGGCGATTTCTCCGGTGCGATCCCGGCTGCCGTCGTTGACAATGATAATTTCATAATCGACGCTCAATCCCGTCAACACCTGCTGCGCCCGCCGCACCACGCGTTCGACGTTATCCTGCTCATTGTGGCAGGGAAAAAACACCGACAGGCCGGTTACCAAAACAACCCCTCTCTCTCATTACGATAATAATCCAGCCGCTCCTGATTATCCGCCGCTTGCCGCTGATATAGTTGACTTTGATGAATTTGACCCTGATCGCGCGCATCTTTTTCCAGGAATTCCAGTAATTCTCTCACCGCCCTGGCATGCTCGAATCCGCGAAAACGTTCGCCGCTTTCGAGTTTATCAAGACGCCGTTTTAATTCCCGTTGGCAATATATTCGCGCTGAATCCAATTCATCTAAATGTTTTGCGGCGCCCCATACCGCCTGGTATTGTATCGGTAAATATTCATCCGTCTCCAATCCCATCAACCGTTCAAGCCCGCGGCGCACGATATCGGGTGAAGGGGACCTGATATCGAGAAGCCCCTGGTTATATCGATGCAATATATCTTCCGGCCAAATGAGTTTATCATTGGCAAAGGCCTTGACGATGTCGGCGTTGCGTTGATCTTCAATATCGGCGTAAATAACATAACGTTGATCGCTATATAACCGAACCCACCGGGGTGAACGCGCAAAAAGCGTTTGTAGATCATCGCTGCTGCTGCTGTACATATCCAATAACGCCAAATTTAATCCTTTTGTTTGGAGTTTTTGATGAAATTCCTCCATGTCCATATTTTCCGGAAATGTTCGATAGTGATTCTGAAGTCGAAAATGTTCGATGTCGTATGCCGCTTGAGCACGGCCGTCCATGAACACCTTGCATGGCGATTCTCCCGTTTTCGGATCAGGCGTCTGATGAAACGTGATGAATCCGCCGTGCGTCCATTCATTCAGCACCACGCCCTGTAAATGATTGGCGTTGAAAAACTCCATGGCCCGCACCGGTTGGTCAGAGATGCCAACCATGCGTCGAAACATTGACAACTGTGGCCCCTGGATCGGCGGTCGAAAATACGTGTCCCATACACATGCGATAAAAATCGCCGCGAATACCATACCCGTGGTCCAGGCAAACACCACGAGAAAACGACTTCGCATGGCGACGGCATTCTCACGAGGCAGTTTGCTCCGCCGGGCGCTGAACATGTTCACCACGTCCGTGAACCAAACCGCCAGAAACGGCGCGACAATAATGCCTCCCAGAAAAATAAATCGCCGCGATTGAATCGACATCGCCACCGTTATCGCCACTATCGCCAGGTGCGCCAAGTCCACTTTTGGACCCGTGTCAGAGGATTCATCGGATGGCCGGCGGCGCATCGCCGGCACAACCGAACCGCCTGCACGGGCGCGCAACACCCACCATACCACCAGCGTTACACCCAATAATATCAAAAACGGCGCGTAATAGCGGGCGTTCCCAAAACCATGTGGTTGCCAAATAGGCAGCCATTCAGCGACTTCGCGCCACTCCTTGCCTTCTGCGCCCGTCGCCACCAACAGCGGATGCACCAGGTTTTCCAGGCCAAAGGGACTGAAAAACCAGGGAATCAGCACCACGCACCCTCCCCCCACGGCCAGATACTTCAGTGATCTTCGTTGGATGGGAAAAAACAACTCAGAAGGATTTCCCCGCATCAGCCTCCACAAAACGCAGGCGATTATTCCCAGCATACTTAACACCGCCAGAATCGCAAAAATCCGCGTCAGGCGAATAGCGAAATCCTGCTGATACATTGGCTTTAGGTCTCGGTCCAACCTCCAGATTCTATTATCATATTCCATTGAAGATAATTTACCGGTCCGAAAAGCCTGGCTCAGCAGAATTTTCTGATTATCAATCTTTTTGATGGTTTGCTGACTTCCCCGGAGAATTTCGTCGAACTTATCCGTTCCCGTGGCGGACATTACGATAACGGTAACGCACGCCAGCCCTCCCAACAGAAACAACACTTGCCACCGCCCCGCGAAAGCGTGCACGGCGTACGCCCCGCCCGCCAGGACGAAAAGCATCATGGCATAAATAAAACCACCGTGAACATTGGCCCATAAAATCATAACTGGAATCATCCAGAACATGGACCGGTATTTTCCGTTTCGCCACCGCACCAGCAGATACACTGTAATAATGGCATATAAAATTGAACTGATGTTCGGCCGCAGGTCAATAAAGGAACGGCTCAAAAGCACTCCAAACGCCACAACCAGCGCCGCGATCAGCGGATGCGCCCCCAGTTCGCGCGCCGTCCAGTAAGCAAACAGCGCCGTCAAAATCGCCTGAAGAAACTTGTATAATACAATCAAACTTTCACCGAAGGGATTCTCAGCTATCGGATTATCCGCACCCAAGGCCTTGAAAGCATAAAAAGCGGCGTGGGTCAGCCAGTTCTGATTGATCCACCCCACGTTCTCAATATTTTCATGGCCGGTCTTGTCCGGTGTTTTACCCATAGCCTCCTGCAGCGCCCAACCAAACCGCCGTAGGACATTGCCTATCTTTCGACTTTCCGGATTAAAAGGCCGACTAAATTCCCCCATAAAATCCCGCTGCGTCAGATGCAAATCCACGCCATCCAGCACTTTCATCTGCACCGTGCGGTTTTCCTGCTGAGCCGCCCAGGGACCATGCGTGTAGCGGCCGCACGCCATCGCCACCCAGGTATCGCCGCCGCCCACCACCTTGTCCGCACTATGCAGTGCCGCGGTCGTGACCATTAACATACATCCCAGACGCAGAACCAGTGAGTGCCGACCGGGCGGAGCATTCTCTTTCAGCACCGACGCCGTCGTATTGGTTGTCTTGTTATCGCTATTTTTTGCCAAAGGTATAAACCCCTCTCGTGGTTTTCTTAAGGCAGAAAACTGTTCACCTTTTTAAGTTTTTGCGGCAGATACACTTTCACCACATGATCCAAGCCGTGCTTGGCGAACGCCTGCTGCTCGACACGCACGCCCATCTTGAGCATCAGATTAATCGCATCCCGCCAGGGTTTGTAATGAATCACAAAGGGATCATTCTTCAAGGCGTCCTTGGCCCGCTTGATGTCCACTTCCTTCAAAGGATGCGTAGGCAGATCATAATCCTTGATGTCCTGCGGCGTCACGCCCAAAAAACGGGCCTGGGGCACGCAGAAGAATTCATTCAAATGCGCGGCATTGCCGGAGCCAACCTTGAAAGTACGATAGATGTTGAAATAGCCGTAAGGGTCGCCATCGACAAAGGCATAAACGGGAATCTTCAAGGTATCGCTGAGCCGCCTGACGAACCGCCGGCAGGCCCGCGTGGGCACACCGCCCATACTGATGAGGATGCAATTTTGCGCATCCCAGTAGCCGTATTTAAGCAATCGCTGGAACATACCGGCCGTCTCGATGGCCAGAATGAACTTCGCTTTGCTCTGAAACTGCAAATGCTCGCAATCAATCGGAATCGAATACGACCCCGACCCGAACTTGGTGCAGTCTATTTTGAGGCGTTTGCCCTGGGCGTCCTTATCGATCACAATTAGACGCCCTGCCACCTCACCGCCCTTTTCTTCGGGCACAAACCGCAACTGCTCGCGAATCACCCCGAACATCGCCTCCACATCGTCCATGACGGTGTCGGATTCGGGCTGTTCGCGAAACATGGCATCACCCCAGTTCTTGCTGATGTAGTAGGCTTCCCTCTTGGTGGCCATGTCGTCGGCTTCGATCAGCTCCTTGCTCAGCGACATCATCTTGAGCGTCTGGGCGAAGGTCTTGACAGTATTGACCGTCAGGGTGCGGCTCTTGGTCTGATTCTTCAGCTCAAAGTGACCTTTCTTGGTGCTGTAGGCCACATTCGAAAGGCTGCGGGTGGGCATGACAATCGTCGGTTGGCGACCCTTCAGGATGGTGTCATGCACCACCTGGGCACTGCCATGAATCCGTTCCAGAACATTTACCTTTTTACGTGCCATTGCGCGGTTCTCCTGCGTTCGCCATAAACAAGCCCATCATACGGCCTGCAGTGGCATTTGGCAAGGGAACATCCAACCTGGTTATTACCGGTAAGGGATTGCTTTGCAAGAAGTTGTGGCTTTATCCGCCCGGCCTTTTGAAGAAAAAGCTAATCCTGCTTTCGGCCGGGCTTTAAGGAAAACAAGCCGATAAACAATAGAAAGCAGACACAACCTGCCATAACAATCCGAAGTTTTTACGTTGCTACCACGTTATCGTGGTTTCCCCGTTAAGCTCCAGCTCGCGGGTAGTGCGGTCATCGAACATGATGCGGACAATACGGGGCTTGGCGGCTAAGTCCTTTAAGATGGCTGAAGATCCGGTCAGCGTCACGGCGATGCTGTCGAGGCCGAAGGCCTGGCCGCGTTTACGGTCGATATAAACATCGCCATAATGGTCGCGGATACGGTTGCGGGCTTCGGAGGCAGCGCCGTTGCCCCAATCGTAGATGGTGAAAACGCCGATGCCCATGCCTTCGGGGCTGGTTTCGCCGCCGTGGCCGTAGTTTTCCATCATGAAACCGTAGTCGGCCGGGCCGAAAAAGGGATGCACCTTCTCCCACAGGGCCTTGGTGGCGGCGTTTTCCGGGCAGTACATCATCACGAAGGAGGCTTTCAGGGCGGCAATGCCGCGCTCGAAAAGATCCGGTTCACCAGTGACACGGTAGTAGTCCAGAAAAAGTTCGGCGAAAAGGCTCTGGCGGGAGTCATTCCATTCACCGTCGAAATTCATTACGCCAAAGCCGCCCAGGGCCGGGATGTAAATGTACGGCGGCTGCCAGGTTTGCTGCAGCATGGACAGTTCATCCAGCGTGCGGCGGCCCCAGTGAAGGTAGCGTTCATCGCCGCCGGCCTGATAGCAGGCCAGCAGAGCCTCAGCCGTCCAGAACATGGAAAACGAACATTGCTTGTACATGCCGCAGCGGGGATATATAGTCTCCGGTTTGTCCTTGCCAAAGCCGCAGCAGGACCAATAGGTCTCGAAATCCGTCCAGCGTCCGGCGGGTACTATCTCTTTAAGTACAGCGTCCATAGCCTTGAAAGCGGCCTGACGATATTTTGCCTCGCCAGTAAGATCGCTGAGCTTGAGGAGGAAGGTGACGCTCATGGAGGTTTCCGGCGTTTGGAACATTACATCCGTCGGAATAAGGGTTTCGGGATTGAGCCAGCCGGGAAAGAAGCCCGCTTCATCCTGTAGTTTCAGCAAGGCGTCGGCATAACGTCGAGTGTAGTCCAGCAAACGCATATCTTGCTCCAATTCCTCGTACCAGCGGAGCATCAATAATCCCGTCCAACTGGCGTCCAAAACGTGATACCACTCATTTGTCACATCGAAGTTCCACGGGCAACGGTCGGAATTTGACCAATAGGCATGGTCCCATCCCTTGGGCCGCCAGACTTCCTGACCGTCATGAAGCTCCTTGACACTATCCGTGCGTATAACAGCCGGGAAAAATCCCTCCTTCATGGGCGCGGCCAAGGCTAATTCTTTGGTAAGTCCCGCCTTTTGCTTGAGGTTGGTGTTACTGGAACGTTTAGCCCATCGCATTACCCCCGACGCCGAACGCAGTGAAGAGAACCATGCCTGATTCCAGATCGAGAGCATCTCCCGCTGATACCATGGACCGGGATAATTGGGTGACTCACTGATATTAACGATAAACTGCGGCGCTCCCACCTTGCGGCCGTTCAGATCAAATTCCTGCCAGACATGCGGCCACGATTGAAACGCCCACTCATAGGTCCGCTTCACATAACGGTCCATCGGCGTCGTCAACGGCTCACCCTTAACGAATAATTCATGTCCCCAACGCGACCAGAGCAGTTTGCACACCTCCCGCCAGGGATTAGGTACGGCGGTGGTATCCTCATAGGCCTTGATATAAAATCCCAATTGCACCTTTCCGGCCGGCAGTTCCATCCCAGGAGCTTTACGATAACCGACATGGGTCCAGATATTGGTGTGGCTTAAACCAATAAACATTTGCCTTTTCGGTACATCAATATCCAGAAACCACGGGGTCGAGTTCACCTTGCCACAAATATCCAGGTCGGGAACCAGCACCAATGTCAGCTTTCCCTGAGCCGCGATCAGGGCCGGGGAGCGGAACACATGCTGGGCGATGCAGTCGCCTTCATTAATCACCAGATGCGGGGCCCACCAGAAATCCGGGGTCATCTGCAAGTCTAATCGGACAGTGAGTTCATCCTGCTGAACCGGCTTATCCAGATTCCATTCCAGGCAAATCTTTTGCCAGCCGTCACCGGTATCTTCGCTTTGGGCCACATCCGGCCCCTTTCCGGCAACGTGTCCCGCGCTTAACCCCGCCAACGACGCCGCACCCAGATGCAAACTCCCTTTGACTCGGGCGGTATCAAATTTCACGGTAAGAGCAGGCTTAAAATTTCCTTCCGCTTGACAACCGGTTAACAATATAAACACCAGAATGACAATAAGAATGTGCTGTAGCATAGAAAACCTCGCTTGTGACCAATAAAATACCACTTTTATCCTCAAAGCGTCCTCTCTGGAAACCTTAAGGTCGCCTGGGAATAGTAACTTTTCAAAAACACCGTTGTTTTTAAACGTCAAGGCAGAAATTCTTACGGGATAATAACAAAATATTTCTCACCCACCAAGAAATAAATACCCCCCCATCGCCATAACAAGCGTCATTTTCAGAACTTATTTTCGATCTCTGCTATTGCCGTTTCTTTTTCCGTGTCCGTTCAATGGCGCGGTGGAATCTCGCACCACAAAACTCTGACCCAGTGAGACATGGCGCGGCGTGAGATTCACCCCCATCGATTTGGCTTTAATGCAATCGGTTAAAAGCGCGACGGCTTCTCGTCCCAGCCGGTTGAGCGGCTGAACAATCGAGGTAAGCTGAGGGCAGGAAAACTGACACAAAAAAGTGTCGCTAAGCCCAACAACGCTGAAACGTTCGGGAATCTTCCAGCCATAACCTGTTAAACAACGAATGGTTTCTATACTAATCACATCGCCCATAATCATGGCGGTGATGGGTAACTCGCCTTTATAAATCGCTCGCGCCAAGCGCCGCCCGTGTTCCATGTGGGAATAACGCGTTAAATCGACTTCCAAGGGAATTAAATCTATGCCAAATTCCTCTTTGGTTTGCTTTTCGCATTGTCGGCTGGCGTGATATTCACCCGTTTGGTAATTGGGATAAACGCAATACCCGATTATACGATGTCCCAGTTCATACAAATGCATCATCGCCTGCTGAAAACCCGGCTGAGGATCTATATCCACCGACCATATGCGTTCATCACCCGGCGCCGTCCAGATGGCGACAAAAGGAATATTTCGCTCCAGCAGCTTTTGCTGTACGACCTTCTCGGTGTCGCCCAGAGGATAGGTTACAATGACGCCATCAGCATATTTTTCCCGAAAGCTTCTCGGCAACTCGAACGTGTCCCCTATGCGATAATCCTCCACGCTCACCATGCATTCATAGCCCAGGTTTTTACAACCGACCATAACCCCTTGCAGAACACCCGACCAGAACACGGATTCCTCGGGAGAATCCATTCGTTTATCCCACATAACGCCTATGTTATGCGTCCGACGCGTGCTTAAAGCGCGTGCAAACGCATTGGGGGAATAATTCAACTCCTCGGCGATTTTACGAACACGTTCTTGTGTGGCCTTACTGGCGCCGCGCTCGGTATTGTACGGATTTAATATCCGCGAAACGGTCGGTATGGATACGCCCGCTCGTCGCGCAATGTCCTGAAGAGTCGCCATTTGTTATCTTCCAAAAAACACTTTCACACACAAATTTAGAAACGCAAACGCTTACGCATGTCATTCTAACACTTCATTTCCGGTCACGCAAGAATTTATTTTTTACGTTTTCCCTAATTTCACTATCACAATCAAGGCTGTGCCACAACATATTATAATAAATATAGTTACAGAAATATCTCCCTACAGCGGTAATATATGTCATTAAAACATTATCGGCCCTTATTAGAAAAATTTACTCAAGTTTCGCAACAAACGAGGGAAAATAGCCTTTCTAACGGCCCATAACCGGAAATATAGAGCTATCTTTGTGGTAAGGACGCCCTTCCGTGTCGCGGACATCTTGTCCGCGATTGCAGGTGATGCTGACATCTTGCCCGCGATTAGGGAGAACGAGGGCGGGATGCCCTCGCCGCCATCCTTCCTGTGGCGCGTTCCTGTGTCGGCGGCGTCTCGATCGTACTCGGTCGTTCCCGCAGACGGGATGCCTGCGTCGCGTATCGCCGGCGTCCTCGCCGGCTGTGGGTCTTCGTGCCGACAGGATGTCGGCGATATCTGCCAATAACCATGTGGGTCAAAGAGCCATCCTACCCGAACATTTAATCTCGATGAAAAAGCGGCGGCGAGAATATAAACATTGATGACGCTAACGGTTATGGCCGATATAATACAAGCCATGAACCGCGAGCAACTGGATAAGATTCGTCAGGTGTTTTTTACCTGTAATCGCAAGGAACTGATGGGCCTCCTGAATGAGTTGCTCTATACGATGGAGGCCGAGGAATTGTTGCCGCCGGACCACCTGATTTCGCGGAATTACGACACGGCCCAGGCGAATCCGGAAATCCACACGCTGCCGGGTAACCTGCGGGACGCCCGGGATGCGATTTTCCCCTATTTCTGGGGGACCGATGGCTGGTTCAGCAAGCTGCATCTGGAAAACGTCAAAGGCCCGGCGAATTACGCCTCGCTGGTGGGAGCAATCGCCTGCTTGCTGAAAAACCCGAATCTCTGCGTTGATACCTACAGCCAGCGGTCCAACGAACTGGAAGTGAAGGCCATCACCTCGCTGGCGAACCTGATTTTCTACCATACCCAGCAGCCGTGGGGGGTATTCACCATGGGCGGCACCATCTCGAACCTTTACGGCGGGCGGGTCGGCCTGGAAAAGGTCATCCCCGGAGCGATGCAAAAGGGCATGCAGAGCGAACGGCCGGCGGGCGTCGTGTCGGAGGCGGCCCATTATTCCAACCGCACCGTCGCGGGCTGGCTCGGTATGGGCACCGAGCAGCTTTACACCGTAGCGACCGATAACTCGTGCGCCATGCGGATTGACGCCCTGGCCCGGCGGCTGGATGAACTCTACAGCGACGGCCAAAAAGTCGCCTTCGTCATCGCCACATTCGGCTCGACCGATGCCTTCGGCGTCGACGACATCGGCGACATCCGCCAGCTTATCGAGGACAAGGCCCGCCAGTATGACATGCCCATCCCGCAACTGCACGTGGATGCGGCCGTGGGGTGGGTGCTGTGTTTCTTCCACGAGTACGACACCCGCAATAACCCGCTGGAACTGGAGCCGGACGTGCTCGCCGACGTGGAGCAGGCCAAACGCAAGGCGGGCACGCTGCGGTACGCCGACTCGATTACCATTGATTTTCACAAGATGGGTTGGGGCCATTACCCCTCCAGCGCCTTCATCGTCAACCGCCGCGATGATTTGCAATGTCTGTTCCGCGACGTCGAGCAGATTCCGTATTTTTCCGAGGCCCAGTACCGCCGTGACCCGGCGCTGTTTACGCTGGAATGTTCACGCCCGGCGATTGGGCCCTATTCGGTCATGGCCGCCCTCAACGGCATCGGCCTGGTGGGCTATCAGATTCTCATCGCCCACGGCATGGAGCTGGCCCGCTATACCCGCCAACGATTAAGCGAACTGGACTATTGCAAGGTGCTCAACGACCGCTGCACCGGCACGCACGCGGTATGGTGGGTATTGCCCAAAGGCCGCAACGCCGGCGACATCATCAAAAAAATGGAATCCGGCGACATATCAGCCGGCGACGCCCAACGTTACTTCACCGAAGTCAAGCACCAGTTCGACAAACGCACCGCCGTTCGCAAACCGGAACGTGATGCTTTATTGAGCTATACCACTTCGATGGGCTACTACCCCCGTGGCCTGGCCCTGCCCGCCTGGAAAGCCGTCTTCTTCAATCCCCACACCGACCACCGCGTCGTCGATGATATCATTACCAGCATTGAAGAATTGTAATAACGTCTGTGTTTGCAGCCCCGGATGAGAATCCGGGGTCGGATGGACATGTCGCTCAAAACGCACAGGGCATACGATCCCCCAACTATCGTTGGGGGCTTATAATTCAGCAGTGGGATTATCGGTTAGCAGGCGATAGTAAAAAACGGCGGTTTCCTGGAGCACGTCCGTCTGACTGGTGAATTCTTTAAGGATAATAGCGCCCAGCCAGGTAGATAGCAGCATCCGTGCGGCCTGATCAGGGCTGAGTTTCTGGGGGCCGACTTCCGTGCCTACGGCCTGGGTGATAACCTCCCGCCAAAAGGCGTGGATGATTTCGAACAGGCTCTCCACTTGTTCGGTCAGGCTGGTGCGCTGCTGGGCAGTTTCGAGCGTCAGCCGGGCCAACAGCAGACAGTGGTCCCACATGCCCGACATATTTACCTGTAGCAGGCCTTGCAGGGCCTGGCGCAGCCGTCGGCCGGGATCGTCTATGAGGCGGACGGGCGCGAATACGATGGTCTCGTAATCATCGCGGCTTTGCCGCAGAACCGCGGCGGCGAGGTCCTCCTTGCTCTTGAAATGATAGTAAAACGCTCCCTTACTCAGCCCCACGGCGTCGAGAATATCGCCGGTGCTGGTGGCGAAATAGCCGTATTGGGCGAAGAGCCGTCCGGCGGTTCGCAAGAGATCCTCCTGGGTCTTCTGGCCGCGTAGCTGTGTGGTCATGACCGTGATCCTTTCGAATGGTTACTATATCAGGGTAATCGACCGGGAAATCATTGTCAATGTAAACCTTGCCGGTCGCTGTATTTTGGATTATGATAATACGGGCGGTGGATGACGTAAGATTGACGATGAATCATGACATTATCACTCTGGTCGGGGCGGTTATCATCGGTGCTGCGGCGTCGGCCTTAACGGGCCTATTCGGCGTAGGCGGCGGATTTCTGCTGACACCGATGTTGCATATCGTGCTGGGCATTCCCATCGAACAAGCGGCCCCGGCGTCGTTGGCAGGCGTGGCGATGAGCTGTATGCTGGGCATTTATAAACGCAAGGGAACCGGCCACATCGACTATAAGCTGGCCGGTGTGATTCTCTGCGGCTCACTAACAGGAGTGCTGCTGGGAGCAGGAATCCTACAGTGGCTTAGTGATGTGGAACCATTAACCATTAACAGGCGGGAACTTAGAACGGTGCAATTTATCCTGTTATGTATCTTTGCCATTCTGCTGATGGTTATCAGCGGATGGATCATATATGAGCTGCGCCGCACTCGCGGCGGTGGTACGGACATCCAAACAGGATTGTTGAGCCACGTTCGGTTACCCCCGATGCTGAGTTATAATGGATTAACACCGCCGGAGCGATCTTTGGTAATTCTGCTGGCAATAGGGTTGGCTCTGGGCATCCTGGCGGGGCTGCTGGGCATCGGCGGCGGGGTGTTGTTTTTACCGGCGCTGATTTACCTGGTGGGCCAGCAGCCGCAACGTGCGGCCGGGGCGAGTCTGGTCATTGTGGCTCTGACGGCGATAACCGGATTGGTGGGTTTTATAATTGGAGGAAGCCTGGATATCCTGTTATGGCTGGCGCTGGCGATTGGCAGCTTAATCGGTGTGCCGCTGGGTGTACGCATCGGAAAGAGTTTGCACGATCGTTGCTTTAAGCAATATTTCGCTTTCGTTATTTTGGCGGCGGCGGCGATGGTGATGTTGAAAATTATGTTGCTGATTTTCGGGTCGGCTGAGGCGATGCCGACTTAGAGGATTCATCAATGCGGCCGTTTACCTTACTCATTAAACCCACCGGGCCGGATTGCAATATTAACTGCGGGTATTGTTTTTACTCGCCCAAGACGGAGATTTTCGGCGTCGGCCGCCATCGCATGAGCGATGAAGTGCTCGAGACCATGGTCAAGCAATACCTGGCCAATGAAATGCCCGTGCACATGTTCGCCTGGCAGGGCGGCGAGCCGACGTTGATGGGGCTGGATTTTTATCGCCGGGCGGTGGAGTTGCAAACCCAGTATGGCAAAGTGGGCCGCACGGTCAGCAACGCCTTGCAAACCAACGGCATCCTGCTGAATGACGAGTGGGGACCGTTTCTGCATGAGTACCGTTTTCTGGTGGGCATCAGTCTGGATGGGCCGCAGCCGTTTCATGATTATTACCGCAAGGACCATCGCGGTGAAGGCACATTCACCCGCGTCATGGCCGCCATCGAATGCTGCAAGCGGCACGAAGTGGACTTTAACATCCTGGTGCTGCTTAACGACCGTAATGTCGTCCATCCGGATGAACTGTTCGATTTTTTCTGTGAGTTGGGCGTAGAGTTTTTGCAGTTTGTTCCCTGTGTGGAACGTGATTCTCAAACCGGCAAAATCGCACCTTATGCTATTACTGCCGAACAATATGGCAAGTTTTTGTGCCGAATGTTCGACCGCTGGCGGGAATTCGGCCCGCGGCGGCTCAGCATTCGCATGTTCGATTCAATACTGAATTATTTCGTGCACGGCTGCCACACCATTTGCACGTTCAATCCGCGGTGCAATGATTACATGGTCATCGAACATAACGGCGACGCCTACGCCTGCGACTTTTTCGTGGAGCCGCAGTGGCGCCTGGGCAATATTCTGGAAACCCCGATGGAGCAGCTCATCGACGGCCCGGTGAAACGGCGCTTCTCCCAGCAAAAACGCGACCGGGCCAACGTCTGCATCACCTGCCGCCATCACAACATGTGTCGCGGCGGCTGCCTGAAAGATCGCATTGTCGTCGAAGGCTCCGCCCGTCAGGCCAGCTACTTCTGCGACGCCTATCGCTATTTCTTCGATTACGCCCTGGAAGGTTTCCGCGACCTCGCGACCGGATATATGCAGCAACGGCAATGAGGGTGGAATGCTTCCTAGCGGGCCAAACTATCCATCAGCGTGGCTATCGACTTGGCGCCTTTGATAAGGTGGTCGAGTTTGAAGCATTCGTTGGGCGAGTGGGCCCCATCGGTGGTTAGCCCCAGGCCCATCAGCAGAACCGGCGCTTGCAAATGGGTCGATAAGGTTTCAGCGACGGGGATGGAGCCGCCTTCGCGAATGAAAACGCATTCGCGGCCAAAACCTTTGGTCAACGCCGCCGCTGCCAGGCGCAGGGGGGGCTGGTTGGGATCGAAATACAGCGGCCGGCCGGGCGCTTCCGTGCGAATGACCTCCAGCCGCACCGTATCGGGGCAGTTGGCCCGCAGGTAATCAATCGTC
>JAFGBA010000336.1 GCA_016933395.1 Sedimentisphaerales bacterium
ACCGTGTCAATTTGCGGGCGGACATAATCCACCGGTTTTACGCCTCCTGAACAGCCTGCCGAGTAAATAAAGCAAATCAACATTATTGTGACAAGTTTGCACTTAGCCATAAACCCATCCTTATATAACCAGTCTCCACATCTTATAAATCATTCGAATAAGTCTGATGCTTCTGGCGGTGTCCACGGTTGAATGCACTCGGGACCATCGTTTTGAACGCGGTTAACCGATGGATCAACCGGATAAGCCGTCAGATTAGCGGCCGGGTAGGGAGCCAGCATGGGAGCCAGTTGTTTGGGCTCCGTCGCCGGATCAAGCCAGTCGGTGAAATCCTCCGGCTCGATAATCACCGGCATACGATGATGGAGCGGTCGTACGGTTTCATTGGCGGCGGTGGTTAGAATAGCACAGGACTCGACGGCTTCGCCCGACGGATTTTGCCAGCGGTCCCACAAACCCCCCAAAGCCAACGGGCGGTCGTCTGGATGTTTGAAGTAATAAGGCTGCTTACCGCGGCTGAATTTCTTCCATTCGTAAAAGCCGCTGGCGGGCAACAGACAACGCCGAAAGGCAAATGCCTCTTTGAAAGTTGGCTTTTTGGTCGCCGTTTCACTACGAACATTAATATACAAGGTGGTGCGAGGCGTTTCTTTGGTCATGTGCGGTACTAATCCCCACAGCAAGTAGTTTAACTGCCTGCCATCGCGCCCAATCCGCACGGCCGGAATCTTCTGTGACGGCGCAACATTATAGCGCGGAGCCATGTCTTCAACATGAGTGAGGTTGAATAGCTTCGCTAGTTCCGTCGCTGAGATACAAATCGCAAATCGGCCACACATAAGGGCAGTATATCCGATAAGCAATATATTTGCACTGGTTTTATGGAAACCCCCGTTTACCCGACGGTTTTTGCCGCAGGACCATCAGAACCGGGTCCGACGGATATTACCCTGAAGGTACGTGGTGACAAGAATGTTTACGCCTTTGGCTTTGCCGGCCAGGACCGCGCCACCGGCGTTCGCAAGGCTCGGGAGCCGAATGAGTATTGGCATCATGTCGTGGCTGTGTATGACGGCGTTAACTCCCAGGCCCGTCTTTATATCGACGGTGCTCTGGATGCCCAGGCGGATATTCCCGCCCCGGATGTCATTGTCCCTAACGACCCGTGCTATCTGGTGCGTATCGGTCAACGTACGGACTCGAACGCCATTTGGCCGGGCGCTATGGATGATTTCCGCATCTATGATTACCCGTTGACCGGTAGTGAGATTGCCACTCTGGCCGCCGCCGGAAACTTGGTTCCCTATGTAACCGCCGGTGATGATCAAGACCTCGTTCATTATCTATCCGGCCAAAATGTTCAATTGGACGGTGAGTTGGTTGTGAATGACGGCAATCCCGCCAACGCCACTCTGCTCTGGACGGTGGAATCCGCTCCGGCGGGTGCGGGTGCGCTTCTATTTAGTCCCGATGCTACGGTGGAAAATCCCACAGTGACATTCCATATCCCGCTGGTTGAAGGCGATTACACCTTCCGCCTGACAGCCGATGACACCGCTGTACAGGTGTATGATGAAGTGACGATCCATCTTGAGGTCGCCACCTGCTCCGATGTTGTGGCCCAAGGTTTGAATCCGGCTACGGATGTAAACGACGACTGCTATGTTGATCTGGCCGATTTCGCTCTTTTGGCAGCGGATTGGCTGGAGTGCGTGGAACCTCAGGATCCTGGCTGTACTTGGCCGTGGTAATATAGTCTTGTATTATGTGTGCTTCTGGGAGGCTTTCGGCAGGAAGTCTCCCGGAAAGCGTTTTTTGCTTTTAGTCTGATAGAAACGTGTGTGTAGTGTTTTGGTGTTTTTTGGTTTTTGTTTTGGAGGAAGGTAAAATGAAAAAGTTAGTGTTTGTATGTTTATTGGTGTCGGCTATGAACAGCACGGGATACGCGAGCCTCATCGCCGAAGACCTGTTTGACTACGATGTGAGCATCAACAATGATGGTTATCCGCTTGATGCCGGCGATACGAGTCTTGTTGGTCTCAACGGCGGCTCCGGGTGGGCCGGCGAGTGGACGGGGACGACGAACGCTCCCTATTATCCAACGATTGTCGAACCCGTCATGTCCTATCCCGGCATGACTCTTACAGGCAACAGCCTGTACACATGGGGTTCTTACGGCGCCAGCACCAATAATTATAGGACCGGCGCCTATCGTGAACTGGCCGGTCCGGTCGGCGGCAACGCCGGAGATGTTCTGTGGGTCGGTTTTCTTGTCCGAGCTGAAGGAGATCCCAGCGGCCAGCAATGGGCCGGGGTGTCTTTGTTCTACAACGATGGCGGCACGCTTCGGGAGAAACTCCTTATAGGCGCTCCCTCGGATAGTTATCCGAATTCCACTCCCCCCGCCACGCATGTTCAGCACTGGGGTTTTACTTCCTATATTACCGGATCTGCGAACAATCAGTTATCTGATGTCTCAATTACCGAGCAGGCTTTTTTTGTAACCCGGCTTGAATTTACGGGAAGTGAAGTAACTGTGACTAGTTGGCTAAATCCCGCGCTTGGTTCAGTTCCCGATGAGGGCAATGCGGTTTTGCAGCAAACCTACACGGGTACTTTTACCGCAACCCATGTACGTATCGCGTCCAAAAACATGACCGAAATGAATTGGGACGAATTGCGGCTGGGTACAACCTATGCCGACGTTGTTCCCGAGCCGGCTACACTTTTATTGCTGAGTCTGGGTTCTTTGACGTTATATCGCCGCCGTCAATAAACAAGAGTATAAATGAGAGGCGTACTGCTAACTGACCAAAAATATCCTCTCGTATCTATGCCAGAGGGCTTAAACTCCCTCTGGCATTTTTATAAATACACTGCGGGAAGCAAATATTCAATAAATGCCGTGAATATAAACGGACATATTTCTTATGGAATTATGGCGGCAATGGATTCTTGAGAATTGCAACGTTTTATCCCCCTCAAAAAAAATAACGATTAAATTGTTCGCCATATAGATCATTATAATGCGGCATCGAACCAAAAATATGAGTTCTTAATGTCAACTTAACAACGCCGTGGCGAATCTTAATGAAAATCAGGAAAACTCGAATTATCTCGTATCCTGGCTTCGCCTTCAATCTCCACAAGCCATGCAGGACGACATACGGCGCCCTTGAGATAAAGCACCGGCACATGGCGGGGGACGTATTGCTCCACAACCGCGCGAACCACGTCGCGAGAATCAAAATCGCGAACATATACATAGAGATAGAGCATGTTATCAAAACCGGCGCCGTGAGGAGCCAACAAGGCGGTTATATTAGCCAGCGTTTGTTCGGTCTGCCTTTTGACATCCCCGGCGTGCATGACATGTCCCCAACGGTCTATGCTGGCGGTGCCTGAAATATACAGATGCGAACGATCGCCAAATCGTATCCGCAGACCGCGTTCGAAAGTGACGCCGTAATCAATCGTAGGCGGCATCCTGTCGGGCGCTTCCATACGAACAATTTGTTCTTCTTGTAATCCGCCTATTGAGAGTGCGTCGATTGATACAAGGGTGCTTGCTTCCTTGGCATTGCCTTCGATGCCGGTGCTGGCGATATAACGGGTTTTGTCGCTAAGACCGATGCGTTCGAAGAAGGCGCGACGAGATTTAGCCATATCCATATAATGGTTGTCGATATCACGGACGTAAATCCAGGTGCGCATCGTGTTACGGCGCAAGCTCATCGCCTGTAAACCGATTTCCGTCGTCAGAGCAGTAAATGCATTCTCAGTTTGCCCATAAGTATCAGATGAATCCCGGCCGTCAAAATTTGCCAGCCAGAGTAGTTGATAATTATCACCGTCTATTAATGCTCCGTTACGCCATGACCGGGAATCATGATTAAGCAGAATACGCCTGAGTTTTCGGTTATCAGGCGCGACATGGTAGGTGTGAAGACTCATCACGCCCGCGTAAAGCGGCGCCTGTTCGATCATAGAGACGGCGCCCTGACATAATATCGCATACAAGTTTGAGTTTTTAACAACGTCTTTCTGTTGGACAATATCCGACAGATGAATCCGCGAAAACACCTGTGTGGCGGGCGATAGGTTGTACTCCCGAAGGACTTGACAGTACCTGATATATATTGACTCACAAGCATTCTCAATTGAAGTTTCACCCCTTGCATCGAGGATAAGCGCATATTCATCCCACCCTTGATCTGTCGTGAAACAGGAATATCGGACATTATCCTCTATGGTTTCCATACATACCCGAATAATCTACTAAAAATGGTCCTTTTATAAGTAATAACGGCGATATCCCC
>JAFGBA010000337.1 GCA_016933395.1 Sedimentisphaerales bacterium
CACAGTCATGGACTGTTTTTGTTCGCCGCGAGGAACCGTCGCTAACTCGCATCTTTCAGATGCTGCATGGTTGGCGAGACTTGTTTGAACAAAAGCAGGCGGCGTAGACGCCGGGGCGTCACGGACGCTTTTTGTTGAGTATACATGTCTCGCTGAGTGGCAGGCGACAACGGAGCCGAGTGAGCGACAGAAAGTGCGACAGCCGGTGAGCCTCTTCGAGGCGTTCGGCCCGACAGTCGGGAAAGCGTCCTGCGGGATGTTCAGGGCGTCGGGCCGAATTGTTTTTATTTTATTTCGCTATGTGGCAGCATCCGTAGGATATGGGTTAAGGCCTGTCCATTTAAATAATTCGTTATTTTGCTTTTTTTTCGAAAATATCAGTAACAAACGGTATTTTTATGCGTCTTATAAAATAGCCGATTTGTGGCGTTTTTGTAATTGCCGTCTCCGAATATACTTATGGAGATTGTTTGGCCTGACATAACAAAAAGAGACGGTTGAACAACGGCTTTTAACATTGAATTAATAAACTCAACGCAACTTTGCTAAGCTTGCTGATTTAATAGTTGGCAACCAGAGTGGCTTTATGGATTTACCTGCGGATTGGGGAGTCCGAATGTGGTTGCAACTTACTATATTAAGGGATCCCTGCCAACAAAAGCGGTTTGGTCCGCCGTTTTTGAATATATGAACAATCTTTCACAAGACATTATTTGTCCGGGAGGCAAGCCATGGCGCATAAAACACATCAATATATGTTGCAAAAATCTCAACGGAACAATGTATTTTGGGGGAATATGATATACATATTTTTTTATTTTCTCATTTTTTCATTGATTGGATGGTTTTTTGAACAAAAACACGCAAGTGCTGATATTTCAGGCTGGTGGGACGAAATGGGTTGGCGCAGCGCCAGTGGCGAAGGGGTATCCTCGGATGTCAATCATCTTGAAGGAGAGAGCCGGATGGTGCTGACTTGTGACGGCGACCCGGCCATTTTCTGGATTCAAGGCGCCTTCAATGAATATGTAGACACGCCAATTCCATTTCATTGGGAAATGGATGGGAACATCTACGGGTGTCAATATGCCGGCGATGTGGGTTGGTGGGATTTGTCTGAGGGCAGCAAGGACAATGAGTCGATCGGTACGGGTCGGCGGTTAACGGCAGCGGCCGGACCAAACGGAACCATTGTCCTGGCGTGGCTGGCAGGCAATGGCGCCGATACGGATGTTTATGCCCGCAAGTGGGACGGCCGCGAATGGGGCGAAATGGCGAATTCCATGTCAGAAGGAGGTATTAGTAACGATGGAGTTCTCAATGAAAAACCTTCTATAGCCGTTAATTCAGCGGGGGAAGTGTTCATCAGCTACACGGCCGTACATCCGCAAACCCAACAGCGCGAAATTGTCGTCAAGAAATATGCTCCGGCCGGCAGCGTGGGTGAGCAATGGGTAGAATTGACAAATGCCGGTTTTTTTGGCGAAGAATTGACAAGTGGAGTTAGCAACGATCGCAGCAAGTCCTTCGATTCGGCAATTGCGATCGATGCATATGGGCTGCCCGTGGTTGCCTGGTGTAATGTGGTTGACGCATCCAACATTGAAATTTTTGTCAAGCGATGGAACGGCAATATATGGACCGAGTACGGTCAGGGATCGGCTAGCGATCTGGACCAAAACGGTACAGCAGGTATCAGCAATGATGTTGGCATTTCTTTACAACCGGACATCGCTGTCGCACCAAACAGTGATATTGCCGTGACTTGGATAAATTGGGCCGACTGGGAAAACTACGAATACAATCCAACAATTCCTTATGCCACAGGGGGAAAAGCAGGCGTTTATGTGCGTTATCTTAACCACAAAGATCTGGATGACGCCGCTACGGCACAGTGGCAGCCTTACTTTAGTGACGATACAGTAACCAACGCCGGTCTAGGCGGAATTGCCGCCAACGGTGAACCTGATCGAGGATGGTTTTATACGCCCCAAATTACGTTCACTTCCAATAGTGTTCCTCTGATCGCCTGGCAGGGATTTGGAGAAAACGAACGTTACACGAGCGACCGGGATTTTTCATCAATCGCGGAAGCTCTCTCCGATACAGGCTCAGGCGCAACACCGAATCACCCCGGCAATAAAAATGACGAGTATCCCCTAATGGCGATCTACGCCAGCTACTTCAATACCGACACGGGACATTTTGAATTGCTGTTCGATCCACAGAATGTCTGGAGAAACCGTTCCGCCATGCCGGCATTTTCCGGTTCGACCCGCACCAGCGTTTCTCCAGCGTACACCCACGGCTGGATGCCGGACGTGCTGGTGGATCCCAACGACTGTTTATTGGTCAGCTACACCCTGATGGATACAGAGGAAAACGTCCATACCGCTGACAAGGATATTTATGTCGGACAATGGAACAGCGCCAACCAACAATGGATCCCTTACGGGCGCAGTAGTAACACTTTTGGTAACGATGTTTTTGGCGGAGCCAAGAATTTCTATTACTATACACAACTTGGTCTGGTCGATTATGATAACGACCCAACCAATGAATGTGATGTCTTTCTTGCCAACGGAGCAAAAGTGTTTCTCTATCAACGCTTGACCGGCACGTGGAGCGAAGTGACTCCGGCTAATGGTTATGGGATGTTATTCGACCTGCGGGGCGAGCCGGAAATCGAACACGGTGTGGTGGGATATCCGCTCCTGGCTTATATCGATACAAACTTTACCAGTTCAACGGCCGGGATGGTTTTCGTCTATCAATGGCAAAATAACAACTGGGTGCAGTTACCCGGACCGGCAACCAATGGCGCGGTTTCGACAGTTTTGGCGGTGTTTGCGGAGAACGCCGTATCCGTACAAGCCGGTCCTAATGGGCAAATACTGCTGGCCTATCTTACCACAAACGCAACAACTTATTTAAATGAGGTGGCAGTGCACCTATGGGATAACAATACCCAAAGCTGGTCTCCGGTGGGATCGGGCATATTGCCGGCGCGGGGAGGCATGGCCCCGGCGTATTATGCGAATTTCGATGGTTTTGAATTCAATGAAGCGAATCTGGAACTGGAAGAGGCGTCGTGGGATACGTATCCCAAGTCCGACGACTATGGAGAGCGTTCTCCAAAGCGATATCAATATAATCGCGGACAATGGTTCTTCGTGCCTATACCTGATAATGGCGGAGGCGATACTCGCTTGAATGACGATATTATCGGATTGGTTACAGGGGAACTTACCGATACGGCAGGCGTTAACGGACAAGAGGAACCAAAGATTGAAGATGAAGGCCTGATAATCACCTTGAATGATGTGGAAACAACAGATGCTCTCGCGGAAACTGTAGGCGGCCTCAAACTAACAGGTCAAATGGATTACACTTTTGAATTAGTATCGGAGGGGAATTTTATCCTTGAATTATCCTATGAAATCACTCCCAGCAGTGTTGCCGACGTAAGTCTTTGGTTGATGATTGATGATAAATTGATTAAAATAAATGGCACAGATCCCATTGGCACGACAACCGACCCTAATACAACGGAAAGAGGATATGACGCCAATCCAAGATTTACCTTTGACACCGCCGAACCGAACAACCTGGTTGATATTGCAGCAGCAAAACTGGATCAAAACGATTATAGCAATGGTAAATTTTCCGCCGGTTTGCATACTGTCGGCTTTCGCGCTGAAATGACAGCAACCGCCCAGGCTGGCGCAGATGACGCCGGCGTGGTCAAAATTGATCGCGTCGCGGTTTATCAACGCATTGTTGACGCCTCGACGATTACGCCCGTGGCGTTCGGCGCCGGCGGGGGTCACAGTTGGAACATTGTTACAACCGACCTGGGTAACAACACTCACGTCGGACCCGGTGGGAAAAACGCCCTTTACAATTTTCAGGAAAACATCAAGGCTCATGCCGATGGCGGCGGAGCAACCCAGGCTTTTGCCGTTGAAGACGTCACTATGCATACGGACGGCGAAATGCTCATCAGTTTTCGTTATAGTTATGCTGCAGATGATCTCGAATCCAATATTCTGGTGACGGTAGCCGATCCCAACACCGGTGCTACAATTTATTCTAAAACTGTAACATTAGTTGAGTGGGCATATAAGCCTCCTTTCCCCTTCATGCCAACCTATATCGAATCGGGCTGGTGGAACGGTGATTCGGCCAAACCCAGTTACACATGGACGCAGATATTAACCAACACCTTACCCAGCGGCAATTATGACGTCATTATCGAAGCCATATCAGGCACCGGTTCATCCACTGCGGATTTGTGGCTTGACGATTTGAGTATATTGACAACCATGGCCATTAATTGCGAATGGCCGATCGCTACGTTGCTGCCGAGTCTTGATTTCGCCGTGGCGGTCAATGGCGTATCTTACAATCCAGTATATCGTAATGATGAATGGGATCCCTATCCCGATAATCCGGTTGAAGTCTGGGGAACGGGATTTACCATCTATAGCGGCTATTATCATCCCGCCATTTTAAAACTGAATCAGGCCACGACAACCTGGACGGTTTACGGTGACGATTTGGGCAGTGTCAATGAAACGAGTGTGGATTTTCTGGGATTTTTCAATCCCGCCAATTACCGCAGCAATCCTTCAATCAATAAGGAAGACATCAAGGGCAATTTTATTGTCTCCATGCCCGCGGGTAACGATTCGTATATGCTTCGCGACCTGGCTATTGGCCCGGATTCAGTGCTTTGGGCGGCAACTCAGCATACCATATCAGATTTGATCAACGTTGACGACGACGTTGATACCGGCGGACCCAATGGTGAAGATACGTTTGTTATCCATTGCTCACCCACGATAAAGGCTCCAAAAGGGGCAAAGTGGAGCTTCAGTTATAGCCCACAGACGGTACAAATCTTCTCCTGGGATCCACACATTGAACCGCTGCCATTAGGCAAACCTCGATGGGTCAACGCCAATTTCGATCCTATCGCCTCCAAAGGTCATTATACTGAAGCCCAGATTGTCGGTAATAATTCCCAGATGCCGACTGTGGCGTGCACCACCCGGGCGGCGACATTTTCCAACGGAGACGCTGTAGTACAACGACTGAAAGAGGATGGCAGTTGGGAAGTTCTGAATACGGAAAGTCCGCAAAACAATCAGTATTGGTCGGGGTTGGAAGTTGAAGACCTGGTGATCCGCGACGATGGCATGCCTATCCTTTCCTCCTTCATGACAGTGGTGACGGCAGGCCTCTCCGATAGTGTGCAGGAATTTCGCGTCACCAGCGACCTGCCTGATCTGGAATTGAGCACACGAACCATCGATTTCGGTCTAGCCCAGGATACGCTTTTACAAGAGACGTTTACCATCAGCAACATCGATGAACCGCAGGAATTGCATGAGGGCGATTTGATTATTTACGACATGCAGTTTGGCGGGTTGGGTAATTTACCCGTTGGCGCATTCAGCATAAATAATGAACCAACATATCCGGTAGTGCTCAAACCGGGAAAGAGTTGGGATTTTACTGTTTATTTCGATCCGACTGTCGAAACAGTCGAGCCGGGTTTGTATAGCGTCGTTCTGATGGTGCATACCAACAACCATGAAGATGAGCTTCATCCAACCGGCCATTTCCACGATATTATCCTGACCGTCGAGGTCATCAGCAGTGCGGACATCAGCCTGACGCCGACAACGCTTAATTTCGGTTCTACGTTTATCGATAATGTGTCCGATCCGCAAAATATCACCATCACAAACATCGGAACTGATCCCCTGACGCTCTCGGAATGGTTTTTTGATAGCGCGAATTTTTCCATTAATGACGGCATCGTTATTCGTGTGAATCAAGACACCGGCGTCAGCACTGCAGTCGTATTAACATCACTGATCAATGGAATCGGCAACGGTGACGATATCGTGCTGGCGAAAAATGAATCCGTGGTACTTGCTGTAACGTTTGCTCCGGATGAACTGGGATTGATTAACGGAAGGTTTTATGTCGTCAGCAATGACTGGGATGAATCCTTGCTTTCGGTTATCCTTAATGGCCGCGGCGTCAGCGGCGCCGCCATCACCGTTGAAGATTCCCAGGCCGACGCGCAGGACAGTATTATCGATTTCGGCAGCGTGTGCTTCTGTCAGCAATCATCCTCCTACAAGGTAACCATCACCAATACCGGAACTTCCGCTTTAACCATCCATAATATTACCATATATCCCCAAAGCGATATCATCATGACGCCGCCAGCCGCCAACCTGCTCGGGCCGGGCGAAAGTACAGAAATAACACTGGTTTACGCCCCCTTGGCAAATCAGGAACATCCCTACGCCCTGCAGCAACTTAATGCGGCCTTACAGATCTTCAATGACAATCCCGACGAAAATCTGAATCCCTACATCGTGACATTAACAGGCCTGGGGATTCCCGCCGTGCCTGTGATTGAGTTGCAGGAGGAATCCCCCAACGCCGCCGGCGCCAACGATGGTGTATTGGTGTTCGACGCCGACAGGTCTACACCTATTGGTATGACGGTAACCCAGTCCTTTACCCTGGCGAACCTCGGTGACGCAGTATTGACGAATCTAACATTTACCTACGAGGCTCGGAATCCCAATACAGGGGTGTATGTACCTGTGGATGTAGTTGCCTATAATCCCTTTAGCACGACTCCGGCCATCGATTCGTTTTTACCACTATCACGGCAGGACATTCCTGTCGAAATCACCGTATCGTTTTTGCCCCAGCAGGCCGGAATGTATAATTACCGCCTGAACATAGGATATGCACAAAATGGAAATGCCGCATCCGAAAGCCTGCTGTTACGGGCCTCAGCAAGCCATTTGGAACTGACGATCACCGACAGCCAAGGGGCCAATGGCGATCAGAAAGTGGATTTCGGCCAGTTTGGTGTAGGGCAATCTCAATCGCATACCGTAACGTTGAAAAACACCGGCACCTCGTCCTTTTCGGTAACAAACTGGTCTCTGGGCGGGGATAATCCGGAGATGTTTGACGTGACCGATTTCACCGCGGCAACAGAACTAACTCCCGGACAAAGCTTAACAACAACGATCACCTTTCATCCTACGGCGGTGGACCAATATAAGGCGAATTTGACGTTTAAAACCAACATTCTTGGCAGTGAGCTTCATGTCGTTACGTTAACCGGAAAGGGATTGTCGCCGGCCAATGGCATAATCAGCGATTCGCAGGGTGATCCCGACGACCGAATAATTGATTTTACCCAGGAAGCGCCCATTATCTCAGGCCAATCAACCAAGCCTGAGTCAATCATGATCTTCAACAACGGCGGCGATGATTTAATCATCAGGAAAATAACGGTGACGTCCAAATTCTTCTTGATTGACATATCGGGTGTGCCGAAGACGCTCGGTCCCAACGAAGTGGCGTTTATCCCCGTTACGTTTAATCCGGGCAACGGCATGGATAACACGAATAATCCCGCCAAGGTGATTATTGTAACGAATAACCAGACCGGCGCCGGGGATGAGACCACCCAGGTGTTGTTATACGGCCGGGCAATGGCGGCGACTACCATAGGTGGATCCAACATTCGCCGTACCGTGCAAGCTCAAAATGGGGAACTTGTCACCTTCACATTGATCGGACCGGGTACGGGGCAAATCATCCCGCTTCCAGATGGTTCTCTCCATATTGACAAGCTCGTACTCAGCGGCACAACCACGCAGACGATGCTGCTGGTATCAGCGTCCGGTAACGCTGTATTCGGCGGTATTGAGGGATCGGGTTTGGGGATGCTTATGGCGCGGAATATCACCTTCAATGACGAAGGTCTCCAACTAGCAACTCTGGGGCGGATGATTACCGGTCTTAACCTCAGCAATGGCGCCGACATTACCATCGCCCAAACTGCGACATCGGGCATTTTGATACAACTAGGCCAGATCGGGGATGGTTCGGATATAAGCGTTAATGGCGATGTAATGATGTTTTCATCGCAAAGTTTTGGAAACGGAACGTTTTATGCCAATAATGTAGGCACATTTCTACCGCGTAATAATTTTAATGGCAATGTCTATCTGACCGGAAATCTGAAGATGGCAATGTTAAGCGGCTCCGCGGCGCCTGGTAATTTTATCGTCGATGGTACATTGAACATACTGCTGGCGGCCAGAGCTACCTTTACCGGGGCAATTAATGCGGAAAACATCGGAATGGTTAGTTTTGGTAATATTGTTGGTGCAGACATTAGCGTCACAAGCCGTATTCAATCAGTCAGTTCATTACAAAATCTCATCGATTCGCGGATTCTGGCCGGTTACAACTTGGGTTCCGACGGCCGCCTGGGTGGAACGGGGGATGCCGATGATCTGCTTACCAGTGGCGGGCGGATTGAGCGTGTCAATGTTCAGAATAAAATTGAAGGGAGTTTTATTGCCGCCGGCATCGCACCGACGGGAAGAGACTTTTCTAATCCGTCCGCTATAGCGGCGGTTGGCATTGTTGGTTCGGTTCGGGTGGGCAGTTGTTCGAATAGCGCCATGCCTTGCGGTGTTTTCGCCGCGACTAGCATCAGTTCGGCCATGCTGGGCTCACAGCAAGTCCCGATCAGTGAAAGTATAGACGATTTCGAGGTACAGTTGCTACACTAAGGCATTTTGTAAACAAAACTTTGTAAGTTATCGGTAAGCATCCGAGCAAATACACCCCGGCAAAAAAATCAAGCGGCCAGGTCGTCGGTTTGGTTTTGGAGGGATTTCCATTGGGCGGG
>JAFGBA010000055.1 GCA_016933395.1 Sedimentisphaerales bacterium
CGGGCTTCGGCCAAGGCCGGCAGCAGGATGCTCACCAGCAAGGCGATAATCGATACCACCACCAATAATTCAATCAGCGTGAATCCCCGGTGTTTATGTCGCTTCATCGTAAAAGCTCCTTGTTCCGCGACCTTAAACCTTATTCAGGTTTTACCACCGATGAATACGTATAAATTGTTCTTTTCCGTCCTGCCTCACCACCACATATAGGGTTTGTAGGGATTATTATATACGGCGTCATAATAAGGTATAAATCGAAATTCCATCTCATCAAATGAACGAAAATCAGCGTGACCGTCCAGAAAGACAATATTGCCGCCTTTAGGACTTCCATCACGATTCAAATGAACCGTAGGTTCGATTAAACTGGAATTTCTTCCCCCCAGTCCCCGTAAATTGATAAAGGTGGCGAAATTGCCAATATCACGATTATAACCATTACTGCTACCGGGAGGAACATCACCGCTGTAAATGATATCGATCGATACCTCCTGTTCGGCGGGATGTCGATCAGAGGTTTTGTAAGCGTAATCTTTTCCGTGATCACGCAGATAATTGACACGACGCAAATCTGCGTACGTCGTTGGATCGCCTGACCAAGGAACCGGATCTTTGCTTGGTGGCAACAATGACATGTATCCGGTTATGCGAAAAGTGGTTGTTCGATCAACACCGGCGGGTTCGGTGAAATTACTATTGTTTGTTAATGCAGCTGCATTATAAGCGGCCGGGGTGCCATAATACCAAAAGATATTCATTTCCGGGTTTCGTATCCGATCCACCGGGCAATAAAATGTTTCTCGACTGCCGCCGGTATCGATGATAATATCCGTCGTCGAATAAGGTACGTCATGGAGCCAGGGACCGCTTTTCACCGGAGGCAAATGGCCTTCATAACTGGCGGCATAGATGTTATATCCTGTTATTTGCTGGTGTAAATTTGACAGGCATAAAGCATTTTTCGCCGCTTCGCGGGCGCGGCTTAGTGCGGGCAGCAAAATGCTCACAAGCAGAGCAATTATCGACACCACGACCAATAGCTCGATTAGCGTAAAACCTCTGCGATGTGTTTTCACCACGTTCATATCTCCTGGTTACTCTATGAATATAAAAAGAATCGCTATAAAAGTAGCCGCCAATTTACCGTTGCCGGAAATCAGCCACTTTGCTTGAGCCAGGCGTTTTTCGACTGCGCCAACGCAACCTTCCACGCCGGCTCACATAAGCTTTTGAAATCATACCAGATAGGGCAATTGAGCTTTCAAAAGCTCAGTTCGTACCATATGTCAATCTTAAATCTATTATACAAAATTTTTTGAATCCGTCAATTATTAATCAATATTTACCGAAAAGAAAAACTCGTGTTCAGGGCGGTGATTATGACGATCATCCAGCATCCTTTTCAAATGCCTTTTACCCAGTTTAACACAACTTGCCTTTTCCCATTCATATCACTAATCGGAGATTTTATCGGATGGTAAAATTTCGCTTGCCGGAGGTTTATTATCCCCCTAACGGCTGCCGGAATACTACTTTCACTGATGTGACGTAAAGTTTAACCTTGATAAACTCTAACTCGCCTTAGAAACAAGTATTTTATTTGGAATATTATTAGGTTTTTGATCGAAACTTCACAAATTATACGAAAGTGAACGATCAATTTAAGCAAACCATAATCCTAACTTTGGCAAAAATTCCCACAATAAATAAATACGCAGGAATCACCACCAAAAATAATACCAGTCGAGATTCGCGCCGGGGGGTGGATTTATCAAACGCACCTCCATCTGTTCGAATTGACGCCAGTCTACATGATTATCGATGAAAACCACATTACCACCGGTGGGATCTTGTTTACGCAGCAGGTGATTCGTGCGGTCGTAGATCTTCCAGATATCGAAACTATTGCCCGCAATCTGAGAAAAACTGGTGGCGGGATTGTCTGGGTCGCCGTTGTTGCTAAGGACAATATCCACGAAAAATTCCACTTCGGAAGGATATCTTACGTTGTTTCGCCGCACCCATTGTTTGGCGGGCGGACCTCCGAGTACCTGACGTCCTCGCGGAGTGAACGGTTCCAGCATGGTGACATATCCAATAACACGATTGAAACTCTTGCGGTTTTCACCTTGAATTTCTCGATCCGGCGTAATCGGCATGGGTGCTCCGCCCCATGCTTGATCCATCCACCAGAAAACATCCTTATCGCGATCCAGATTGGAGGGGCAGTACATCGTGCGGCGGTCGCCGCCGCTGGCAAGGACTAAATCAGTCATATAATATGAGCAGGCCCAGGGCCAAATGTCGTCCCATTGTTTTGTGACACTATTGTATTTGCCAAATGGGGGATACTGGCTTTTATTTTCCAAGGCGTACATGTTCATGGCGGTGGCGATTTGCTTGAGATTATTGGCGCAATAAATCTTTTTGGCTTGCTCGCGGGCCTTACTTAAAGCGGGCAAGAGAATACTCACCAGCAAGGCGATGATCGACACCACCACCAACAGTTCGATCAAAGTAAAACCTTTGTGTCCACTCCGTTTCATAACTCGTCTCCTTCACATCATTTGACGTCTTTCCCCCTTAAAATGTAAATGAAAGACTTGACGCATTTCTACATACATAATATCACCAAACAACATATAGTTTATCAAAGCATCTTCCAAAAATCAATGGTATTGATCGTTCTTTCACACTTGGGCACAACGGCCTAAAACCAACGCCGTAAAGTTATAACCTATTTGGATATAGACAGTTATATTATGCCAAACCGAATTATAAATTCTTTCAAACATCTGTTTGGACAATCTGATCGGTCACGATAACAAAATGCTTTAAGAAAGCGGATAAAACTCATAAATTTTCGGCGTTATTGTACATAAGCTGCTCTCTTTACATCTAATCATGGAAAACGAGAGGGTGAAAACGCTTTCATCAACCGACCGTCGTAACCAAAGAAGTAAGTCCTCGAAAGCAGTAAGATATGGGGAAATCTGTAAAAAATATGTTCAAATCACTTGACGGAGGCAGCTAAATCAATTAACTTCTGGCGATTTTGCGCATAACTAAGGATTTTTGTCATCAATAGACCCAGGAATTCGAAGACGAAACGCGTTGTATCGAATATCCCTTATTAAAGTAGAGGTTTGAAATCCGGAAGGAGTCTGACATGGCATTGACGCAACACGCCGAATTGAATCGTTGGATCGACGAATGCGCCAAACTCTGTAAACCCGAGGACATTATTCTGATTGATGGTTCGGACGCGCAGCGCAAGGCCTTGATCCAGGAGGCATGCAGCACGGGTGAAATTCTGGAACTGGACCAGAAAAAGCTGCCTGGGTGTCTTTACCATCGCACCGCCGTCAACGATGTGGCCCGGACGGAAAATTTAACGTTTATTTGCACCTCGCTACGGGAGGACGCCGGCCCGACGAATAACTGGATGAGCCCCGAAGAGGGCTATCGAAGGGCGCGGGAATATTTCACCGGTTCCATGAAAGGACGTAAAATGTATGTGATTCCTTTCAGTATGGGGCCGATTGCGTCTAATTTCAGCAAAATTGGCGTAGAATTGACCGACAGCATTTACGTTGTTCTTAATATGCTGATTATGACCCGCGCCGGTAAGGCGGTACTGGATGAACTGGGTTTGGCCGGTCGATTCACCAAATGCCTGCACAGTAAAGCCGACCTGAACATCGACCGACGCCTGATTTTGCATTTCCCGGAAGACAATACGATTTGGTCGGTCGGATCGGGCTACGGCGGCAATGTGCTGCTGGGCAAGAAGTGTCTGGCTTTGCGTATCGCCAGCCATATCGCCCGCACCGAGGGCTGGCTGGCCGAGCATATGCTGATTTTAGGCATTGAGGAGCCTAACGGTCGGATTGAATATATCGCCGCCGCCTTCCCCAGCGCCTGTGGAAAAACCAACCTGGCGATGCTGATACCGCCGGAGGGCTTAAAAACCAAGGGTTATCGTATTTGGACCGTTGGCGACGACATTGCCTGGATGCGGATCGACACCGATGGTCGGCTCTGGGCCATAAATCCGGAATCGGGCTTTTTTGGCGTTGCCCCGGGAACAAATTCCCGAACCAATCCCAATGCCGTGATAACCATAAAGAAAAACACCATTTTTACCAATGTCGTGCTTAATCCCGATAAAACGGTCTGGTGGGAAGACGGCGACGGTGAACCCGCCCCCGAAGGCGCCCTGGACTGGAAAGGTAATCCCTGGAAGCCGGGCATGAAAGATGAAAACGGCAAGCCCATTCCCGGCGCTCATCCCAATTCCCGGTTTACCGCCCCTCTGAGTCAATGCCCGACGGCGAGTTTCCGCACCGAGCACCACCATGGCGTGCCGATTAGCGCGATTATTTTTGGCGGGCGGCGGGCGCATCTGGCCCCGCTGGTATATCAGGCGTTTGACTGGGATCATGGCGTATTTATTGGCGCAACCATGGCTTCCGAACGCACGGCCGCCCAGTTTGGCAAGCAGGGTGAGGTGCGGCGCGATCCAATGGCGATGCTGCCGTTCTGTGGATATAATATGGCCGATTATTGGGAACACTGGCTGCGGATGGGCGTGCGGATGCGCTGGCAGCCGAAAATTTTCCATGTGAACTGGTTCCGCCAGGATGAAAAGGGTAATTTCCTCTGGCCGGGTTACGGTGAGAACCTGAGAGTTCTGGAATGGATATTAGCCTGCTGCCGCAACGAGGTGGAATGCTCCAAAACGGCTATTGGCTGGATTCCCCGTATGGACGACATCGATATGACCGGCCTGAACTTGCCGCGGGAAACTTTTGATAAGCTTTTTGAAATCGACCCGGTTGCCTGGGAAGCTGAAGTGGAAGGTATCGGTGAGTTTTTCAGTAAATTCGGCCGGAGGCTGCCCCTGGAGTTGTTGGCCCAGCACGAAGCTCTCAAACGTCGGCTGGAAGAGCTAAAAGGCGCTAAACTCAAGCAGGAAATTACCCAAACATCCGTTAAATAAGAC
>JAFGBA010000338.1 GCA_016933395.1 Sedimentisphaerales bacterium
AACACGCCTTCACCACTGTCATCCTGATGAACATCTTCTGGGTCGGCGGGGCGATGATTATCTACTACGCCGGGATGAAGCAAATTCCCCGCAGCCTCTACGAGGCCGCCGATATCGACGGAGCCGGTCCCTTTCGCAAGTTTATCTCCATTACCATTCCCATGCTCTCACCGGTGATTTTGTTTATGACCATCATGACGACCATCGGGGCGTTTCAGGTTTTTACCCCGGCATTATTTTTCGCGGCCAACTCCAGTGAGATCGGCCGACCGGGCAATTCGCTGCGGTTCTATTCGGTCAACATCTACGATGAATCCTTTAACAATCTGCGGATGGGAAACGCCTGTGCGTACGCCTTTGTTTTGTTCGTCATTATCTTTCTGATCACCATGATGCAATTGAAGCTTTCACGGCGTTTCGTCCACTCGGAGGGTCAGGCATGAAGCTGCGCCCCCAAAAAATCCTGCTGTATGCCGTGTTGCTGGCGGTGTCGGGGCTGTTTGTGTTTCCGTTTTATTGGCTGCTGATCAGTTCGGTCAAATCACGTGAAGGCATGAGTATGAATCCACCGACGTTGTATCCGGCCCGTCCGCGGACGATGGATTTAACCTGCCCGGTAACCGTTCGTCTTGTTCGTGTCGGGGAGCATACTTGGTGCCGCCTGTGTGAATCACAAAATTTGCTGGAAGAAAACGCGGCATCCGGAGCCTATTACATTCAGCTTAAAGAAGACCAACCCACCCAGCAGGTTCAGTGGTTTGCCGACAATAAGGTGCAGCCGATTGCAGAACCGAAATTCGCAACCATTACCTTTACCGCAGTGCCCGTGCATAAGTTGATGGATACCGGTCGAAATATAGCGGTTGTCGGAAGATTGGTTCGTAAGAAGCCCGTAGGTTTTGACGAGATTCTTTTTGTTCCAGCCACAGAAAATGCGGCTGGGGAATTTTCTATTTTGCAAAATGTCACACATCATGCCCTCAATGAGTTTGCTCCGCGCTGGAGCAACTACCCCGAAACCCTCAAAGGGCCGGAAGCGACCTTCGGTCAGGAATCCATTGGATTTTTGCGTTATATGCGCAACAGTTTCTTCATCAGTTTCATGGCGGTTATCGGCCAGGTGCTTTCTTCGAGTCTGGTGGCTTTCGCTTTCGCCCGCCTGCGATTCCCCGGCCGTGATGGATTATTTATCGTCCTGCTGGCGACGCTGATGGTCCCCGGTCAGGTGACGTTGATACCCTTGTTTTGGATTTACAAATCTCTTGGCTGGGTTAACACTTTCCTGCCGCTAATCGTCCCGCACTTTATGGCGGGTGCATTCAGCGTTTTTCTGATTCGCCAATACATGCTCACTCTACCAAAAGAACTTGATGAATCCGCCGCCATCGACGGTTGTGGAGCTCTTGGGACGTTCCGTCATATTATTTTCCCCAATTGCAAACCGGTGCTGATCGTTGTGGCGATTTTCACTTTCGTTTACACCTGGCAGGATATTATGGGTCCTTTGATTTACCTCGACAATCCCGCCTATCGCACGGTGACGTTGGGACTGGAATACTTTCGTTCGCCCTACGTTGACAACCGCCATCTGATTATGACCGGCGCGGTGCTGGCGATGCTGCCTGTGGCTGTCGTTTTTATGTTTCTCCAACGCTACATTATGTCCGGCATTGCCACTACGGGAATTAAAGGCTGACAAACATTCCTGCGGCTAAGATATTCCCTTGAGGAGTTTTGAACATTCATGCGTACATTAAATTTAGCGGGAAAATGGCAACTAATCCAATCCGACCAGCGAGGACATATAGCTGCTCAGGTTCCCGGCTGCGTGCATCTGGATCTGCTGGCCGCCGGGCGTATTCCCGATCCCTATTACCGCGATAATGAAAACCAACTTCAGTGGATAGGTGAAAAGACATGGATTTATTCCCGCACTTTCACTTTTCCCAAAAATATGCTTCAAGCGGATCAGCTACTACTCTGCTGCGATGGCCTCGACACGCTGGCGACAATCATACTCAATGGCCGTAAGGTTGGCCGTGCCGATAATATGCACCGCCGCTGGGAATTTGACGTTACCTCTTCATGCAAACCCGGCGTCAATCGATTGGAAATACGCTTCGATTCGGTTCTGCCTTATATCCGTCGCTGTGAAAAAAAACGCCATCTGCCCACCTGGGTTTTTCCCGGCGGCAGTTGGGTGCGTAAGGAGCCGTGCAATTTCGGCTGGGACTGGGGACCGCGCCTGATTACCTGCGGCATCTGGCGAAACATTGAACTGCGGGCATTCGATACCGCACGTTTTGCTGATGTCGCTATTCGACAACAGCAACAAAACCGCCAGGTTAATCTCAAAATCAGCACAAAATTGGAACGCCGGCAAAAAATTCCTCTGAAAATCGCCGCCTGCGTTGCTTATAAAGGCAAGATCGTCGGCCAAACAGAATGTGTTTCCAGACGTACAAACGATCTTTTACAGATTTCCATCAAAAATCCAAATCTCTGGTGGCCCAACGGCATGGGCGAACAGCCGCTCTACGAAATTAATGTTGAACTTAGAGACGGAGATGGTAATCTTCTCGATGTCGTTTCCCGTCGCATCGGTTTGCGCACTCTTGAATTGCAACGCAACAAGGATCGCTGGGGTCAGTCGTTCCAATTCGTCATCAACGGCCGGCCGTTTTTCGCCAAAGGGGCCGATTGGATACCGGCCGACACCTTTGCCCCGCGCGTGGACGAAAACCTTTATCGCCGCTTATTGCAAAGCGCTGCCGACGCCCACATGAATATGCTGCGTGTCTGGGGCGGCGGTATCTACGAAAGCGAGACGTTTTACAATCTATGCGATGAATTGGGGTTGTGTATCTGGCAGGACTTCATGTTCGCCTGCTCGACGTATCCCACCTTCGACAAAGCATTTTTGGCTAATGTCCGCGCTGAGGCGGAAGATAACATCAAACGTCTGCGTCATCATGCATGTCTGACTATGTGGTGCGGTAATAACGAACTCGAACAAAATCTTGTCGCCTCGCGTTGGGACGATAAACACATGAGTTGGCGCGATTATTCCCGCCTTTTTGATAAGCTCTTGCCCGAAGTTGTCCGGCAATACGATCCTGACCGACCCTATTGGCCCGGCAGTCCCCATCGTCCTGTCGGCGATCGTGAACAATACAACCATCATACTGCCGGCGATGCTCATTTGTGGCAGGTTTGGCATCGCCATGAACCGTTTGAATGGTATCGTTCCGCCAAACACCGTTTCGTCAGTGAATTCGGCTTTCAATCCTTTCCCGAACCGCGCACGGTGGAAACGTTTACCTGCAGCGCCGACCGTAATATCACCTCGCCTGTCATGGAGCATCACCAGCGTCATCCTCGCGGCAACAAGCTTATCATGAGCTACATGCTGGACTGGTTTCGTATGCCTAAAAACTTTGAGATGACCTTATGGCTCAGTCAAATCCTTCAGGCTATGGGTATTGAATATGGCGTTGAACATTTTCGCCGCAACCGGCCGCGAACGATGGGCACGATTTACTGGCAGCTCAACGACTGTTGGCCGGTCGCAAGTTGGGCCAGTATCGACAGCAACGGCCGCTGGAAGGCTCTGCACTACCGCGCCCGACGATTTTACGCGCCGCTTCTATTATCCGCGGTGGAGTTCCCCGAAAACTCCCGCATTGAATTGCATGTTACCAGCGATTTACACGCAGCGACATCCGCGAAAATTACCTGGCAGATTCTCAACCTTGATGGCGGGATTTTATCGCGCGGATCATGCGCCCGCCGCATTCCCGGAGCGAAAAACACCAAATTAACTGTTGTGGATATGACATCACAGGTTCAACGCTACGGCCGGAATAATCTGCTGCTCTTTTCGCAATTACATGTGAACCACCAATGCGTCAACACCACTCTGACCTCACTGGTAAAACCCAAACGCCTCGAATTGCGCAATCCGACCATTACCTCGCGTGTTCGCCGGGTGCATCCGGGCGAATTTGCCATTACCCTAAAGGCGAAGAAACCCGCTCTGTGGACATGGTTGGAGCTAACCAATCATGACGGCGATTTCTCCGATAATTTCCTTCATCTGCTTCCCGGTGCGGCACACATCATCAACCTCAAAACAAATGCCGGTCTGAGTGTTGCGGAGGTAAAACGCCAACTACGGATTCGTAGTCTTTTCGACACCTACGAATCATAACGTCATCAGGTGCGAGGAAAACTTCCTTCCGGATTGTTTAGCACGTCATGCAGCACCGTCATAAACCGCCGGAAATTATCGAAGGTGCACATCGGCTGGAGGGTATGATCGATATTGGGAAAATACCGCCCTGGTCGTAGAAGTGGCGGTACCTTCGCCTGGATTTCCGCGTCGATAAGATGTTCACTGCCTTCGTTAATGACTTCCTTCTCCAGGCCGCCCAGCAGGATGAATTCCGGATGCGCCCGGCGCAAGGCAAGCAAATCCCGATTAGCCTTGGCTTCCAGTGGATAAAGCGCATTTACACCCAGCCCAATTAATCGCGGTATTAGTTGCCCCACGTCCCCATCCGAATCCACCGCCAGCATCTCAATTCCCAGCGCAGCTTTCCACTCCGCCATCTCGCGGTACGCCGGGCCGCAGAATGCCATAAACTGCCCAGGACTAATCATCATGCCGTGATTATAGCAGCAATCCTCGTGCGTCAGGATAATATCCGGCTTTAGGTATTCCACCAGCGGCAACTGATATGTTTTTCGCAATTGATGCAGCCAATCAATAATCTCCCGTGCCAGGTCCGGGGCATCGTAAAGAATCATGCACGC
>JAFGBA010000339.1 GCA_016933395.1 Sedimentisphaerales bacterium
CCATCAGTTATTGCGATGCATCATGCGTACACTTGGATTGGAGGAAGTTGCATGAGCGATCATCATAATAAGTCGACAACCGATGTTTGCGAACTTATTGTCAGAACGTTGGAAGGAACCATTAATGATGATGATTTCCAGACATTTGAAAAAATGTTGGCGCAAAATGAGAATTTGCGTAGATATTATGTCGCCTTCGTCAAAATGTGGGTTCACCTTGACGCTCTTGTGCAGATGGATGCGGAAACCGCCCATTCCTTTGCCGGTTCATTGAATAATGATAACCATATTTTGCAGGATGTTATCAAGGAGGATTTGGAGGCCTTGGAAGAGCGTTCTCAGCCAACGGCTGCCGATATTGAAAAAATCAGGCGTATTACGGAAGAACAGTTACAGAAATATTTGTTGGAGACGCGCTGCCCGTTAACAAAACAACCTTTATATTCCCGCAACTCTTCATATATCAGGGAGTATTTTTCTTATCAGGCGCAACGTTTGGGGCGACCATTGAAGGTGTTAGCCGCCTGTTTGATTATCGGGCTGGTGGCGATATTCGTCTACAATTATTTAGCCAAGGGACCGCGGCTGAAAAACGCCACCAACGCCTGGGTGTATCGAGAGGGCAGCAAACTGGCGGCGACGAAAGTGGACCGGTTGCGGGACGGCGATATTATCGTCACCGGCGAGGGCGGCGATGCGTTTATCCGATATCGGGGCGAAAATACCACCGTGCAACTGGATGAGAACACCCGTTTCGCCATCGTGACGCATGAAGGCGGCAAACAGTATAGGTTGGAGCAGGGAACGATGAACGCCGATGTCGCCCCGCAACCGGCGGAGCAGCCCATGACGATTCGCTCGGAGCAGGGTGTATGCCGGGTGGTGGGGACGGATTTTCAGGTGTCGAGCAATCCGCTGGGATCGTGGCTGGCGGTGCGGCATGGTTGTGTGCGGCTGACGCGGCAGTGGGATAAGGAGGCCATCGAGGTCGACGGAGGGCAATACGCCATTGCCGCCAGAGGGATGGAGCTTGCGACACGGCCGTTCAATGACAATATGGATTTGAGCAAGGATTTTTGGCTGGTTTGGCCGCACCCGCTGGGGAGTCGGTCCATTTCCATGCAGGCGATGGGCGATCCGCAAAACGCCAATATCGAATATTATTTCGAATGCGTTTCCGGTGACGGCGCCGATAGCGGATGGCAGCGTGGTCCAACGTTTGTGGCGGAGAATTTGCAACCGAATTCAGAATACGCCTATCGGTTGAAGGTTCGCCATACCGACCAGAATGACACTTGTTCTCCCTGGTCGCTGGCGGCGGCTTCACGGACAACCGAGGCAATTACCATCGAAGCCGAAACGGGTGAATTGTCGGGCGTCCTTCAAATCGTAGAAGATTCCATCGCCAGTGGAGGAAAATATATATACTCGAATAACACAAGTCGGGCTTATAACTATCCTGAATCCCAAAAGAATAAAGCAACTTTTGGATTTCATATCCATCAGGCCGGCTATTATCGCATCCGGGGTTGGTGCAACGGCCCGAATATAAATAAAAATTCATTTTTCGTCGCGGTTGACAACCAACCCAAGAACGGTTGGCTGTGGGATATCCAACCCAGTACGGAATTCGCCGACGATTATGTTAATTCTCGTGATGAGATGGATCCCGTGGAGATATGGCTCGATCCAGGCGATCATACGATTGATTTTTGCGTGCGGGAGGACGGCTTTGGTATGGATCGGTTTGAAATTGAGAGAATGCCTAACCAGTAGGACTAATAAACACAATGAAGAGGTTTATATGAAAATTCGCAAACGAAAGGCTTTTACTCTAATTGAATTACTGGTGGTGGTGTCCATTATCGCCTTACTGGTGTCAATTTTATTACCCGCATTGAGCCAGGCTCGTGAACACGCCAAACGCACGGTGTGTTCAGCCAATTTGCACCATATATCCCAAGGGATGTTTTTGTATACCGAGAATTACGAACACTGCGTTCCTCCCACGCTGGTGTCTTCGAATCCTCCCAATGAGGCTTACGCCCAACCCAGTTCGCCCAGTCAAACCGTGGCGTCTTATGTTTATGACTCAATGGCCAAGCTGGTGCCTCGGCAAATGGGAAGATTACATGCCGGCCAATATATTGACAATCCGGAAGTTTTTTTCTGCACCAGCCGTCCCGTCGGCGGCGCATACGAAGGAAGTTTTGTATACGAAAGTTATCTGAACCCCGGCTATAGCTACGGGGAATCGCCGTACAACGGGCGAGTTCGTTGTGGTTATAACTATTGGCCCCATAATGAAAAAAAACTTGACCGATTGATGAATAAACCTTTGGTGTTTGATGTTATTCATATGTGGGTATGCATTCCTCATGCCACGGCAAACAGCGATCCGACCGGCTTGAACGCCATGTTTGGCGACGGCCATGTTACCTTTAATCAGGATGAGTTATTTGACGATCCGCTTTGGTGGGGTGTGAATGAGCAGGGTGTGACAATATCGGCGGAACCGCGTAGTGATTATATCAAGTTTATCAAGCTGGTGAGCATGTTGAAACCCTGACCATAAGCGGATTTTCATCGATAACAAACAATTTACATAATAGCAGAGGCATCCGGAAAATCCGGGGAAAGGAGTTAGGACCAGGAAAACCGTTTTTTTGGCGATAAAGTAAAGGCGGCAAAAATAAGATTATTATGTTGCCGGGATGTAAAACAACAAACTTTGGAGGATAAATAATGAAGAAACTTATTTTACTAACAGTGGTTTTGGGTATGTTGGCCGGTGTGAGCATGGTGCAGGCCGAATTGCTGTTTCGCTGGAAGCTGGATGACGCTGTCGGTTCACCAAGCGTCGCTGATGCTACCGGTCATGGCTATTCGGGAACCTGCACCGGGACTCCTGCTTTCGGCCAGGCGGACGCCAAGGAAGGAACCTCGGTTTATATTGAACCATCCGATGGAGCGGATTATTTTACGTTGCCTTATATGCCTGAGTTGGCCACGCCGAGTTTCAGTATATCTTTTTGGATGAAATTGGAGGATAACTATGGCGCCCATCAGGTGCCTTTCTCCAACGGCAGCTTTTCACCCACTTCGCAGAAAGATGGTTCCACAGCCATTCAATGGGGCGGGTATGACGACCTGACCCTGCGCTTGGGTTATAATACGAGCGTCTGGACGGAGTATCGTGCGGTCGGGACGGCACAACTGAACACCTGGCACCATATTGTCATTACGGTTGATTATATTGCTGATGTGGCCGATTACACCTATTACGATTATCGTGTCGTTCGGCGATATTACCTGGATGGCGTGCTGGTGGATGAGGATCTCGACGACGCCTTCATGCCCAATCGCCACGAGCGGCCATTTTCCATCGGCGTTCGTCAAATGGGCGCTTCTACTGATCCGGCTTATCCATGTAAAGGTTATTTTGACGATGTGCAGTATTATACCCATGCCCTGAATCCCGGTACGGTGGCCAACATGTATGCCAATCCCGGAACCACCGGCGAGATCGAATTGATTCCGGATGATTTCGAGGCATATGCGGATACGGCTGAATTAGGAAGCTACTGGAGCACTGCCGGCGGTGCGGTCAGCTTGGAAACCACTGAAGTCCAGGCTGGTGCTCAAGCCCTAAAGGCATTAATGACGTCTAGTGGAACCGTTACTAAAACATTGTCCTATACCAGTCATTATTCGGAAAAAACGCCTTATGAATTGGCCTTGTGGTATAAAGGCCTGGTGGCTAATCCCGCCGGTTCTTTAACCGTAACAGTCAGGGATCCCCTCAATGCGGTAGTCGCCCAATCAGTCGTGGCCGGGGCCACACAGGTTGCCGATTGGACGGAATTGCGTATCCCCGTGGTAGATGATCCAAACGTTTGGAAAGATGTCAAATCTCTGGAATTTCAAATCGGCGCCGCCGCGACCATGTACTTTGACTCTATCAGTTTTGAACGCCCCGTGGAGCCGGCCCCATATCGCATTCTCCAATGGAAATTTGATGAAAGTTCCGGGATGAGTGCGGCTGATTCCACCATCTATAGCAATGACGGCGCCTTGGGAAGTTGGTTTACCGGTAGTGAATGGGTCATCGACGGCGGCCGCAGTGGTGATCCCGGTGATAATGCCCTTTCCTTCGTCGGCGCGGGGAATAATGCTGATGCCGAAGTCATTTCAGGCGCCATGTCCCCTGATTTGTCCGGCGACACGTCCTGGTCCATAACCATGTGGGTGTATTTGAACTCGGATAGTCCGGGCAATGATATCATTTTGGGCGGCCTGGGCGATGTCTGGAGTGCTCCCACGACGGGCGATATCAGCCAGCGATATATAACCATCGATGGCGATACGTTACAACCTCGTTTGCTGCGCGGTTATGAATCCGCCTGGTCATTCTCCTCTGGTTGGGGACAGACGCTGACCACCGGTCAGTGGTACATGTTAACCGTGACCAATAACGAATGGGGCAACGCGATGGACTTCTACATCAACGTTGACCGGGTCAGCGGTATGGTATGGAATGCTGTTGTTAATGCCTCTGTTGCTGCTATGTGTCCGGATGTTAATGGCATGGCGACGTTTACCGCTCCCGATGGCATGGTGGATGATTTCAGCATTTGGGCCGGTCGGCTCACGCAGGGTGATATTGCCGCGTTGGCGGGTGGCTGGACTTGTTTGAATCCGCCCGTTTATGACTTCAACGAAGATTGTATTACCGACTTACTGGACTTCGCCGAGTTCGCGGCGCACTGGCTGGAATGCGGCAGATTCCCATCATCGTATTGCGGTAATTAACAAAAACTTTTGTCTAAAGAGCGGTGGGCTTTAATGCCCGCCGCCTTTAGACATTCAGAAAAACGTAAATATGGGAATATGCTGAAAATAAAAAACCGAAATTATGTTATGATTTTGAGGTAAAAAGGAGGTTGTGGATGAAGCAATGAGTGGTTTGTGGTTATGTAAAACGTTATTTTATTAAAGGAAGAGGTAAAATGAAGCAAATAAAAAAAACAATTATTCTGTTGTTGCTTGTTGTCGGTTTGAGTTTATCCGGTGCGTCAGCGAAAATTATATTCACTGGTGACGAGATTCGCGATCCGGCCGGCAGTTATGGCTATACTGATTTTGTTGGTGATTTCTATGTCGAGCCGGATGTGTTCTACACCGATTCAGAGGCAACTAATGTTTGGGCTACAGATACGGAAACATTTCCTTATCCTGATAGTTTGGATTTGTGGTATAGAGGGCATGTCAGCACCGGGGCTTATGCAAAATGGACGGATCGAACCAACGCCGATTATGGTTTTATAGAAGGGGACATCTTTGAAGGATATGATAGCACTACCAGTGCGGTCCTTCCGCAGATAACCATGACCGTCGCTGGTCTTGATGCCGAAAAAATCTACGATGTGTATCTGGTCTATTGGTCGAGGGAATCGACATGGTCCACATTGGCGGCGTTTTCCGGTGAACCGCTGCAAGCTTATAATGCTGTAAACGCCGATGTGACATTTCACACCTACGCTGAGGTAACTTTTGCCTGCGAAGTGAAACTGGGCCAAGTGACAGGTGTGGATCAGGTTTCTGTCGATATTAGCGACTCGGGCGCAGGCGGTGACTATCGCTCCCGTGTGGATGG
>JAFGBA010000340.1 GCA_016933395.1 Sedimentisphaerales bacterium
AATTTTCCAGTGGAACGCAAATTGTCAAAGAGCTGGAGCGACTGTTAGTCGCCGCGTAAAACCATGAAAAAAGTCAGTCAAGTTGAGAATATTAGTTATCGTTTCATAACAAATCAATCAGATGACCTGAGCACATTGACGGCAGCCAGAACAACACAATACCCGGAAAGCATGCACCTCATAAATTCGCTCAAGACTGGTGAATGCATATACATAGAATACCAGGGAAAATACAGTTATCCGATGCTTGTGAAAATAGACCACCATAAGGATAACAAGTCATTCGAGCCCATATACCATGAGCATCTATATATACCCGGAAAGAAACTTCTGGAAATTGATGGCGCGACCGAGGCAATAGCTGAACTTAACCGGGCCAAAAGGAATATGCAAATAAAGCAGGCAAAAGCAAAGAATCCTGAAATAAATGGAATATTAAGAAAGACACTTGATGTGATAAGCATTGATCCATTGACCCCTATGTCAAAATTATGGCACCAGATCGCAGACAATATATCACCGACAACAAAAATGTCAATAATGGATAAACTCAAGAACCTTGTAGATTTTACATTGATACGCACGGGAAAAATGAATCTTTACGTTCCTTACATAAAAATAGAGGGTTATGAATATCTCGGAAAGGAATCGCCAAAAGGCCTTGGGGCAGGATCAGAAGAGCACATATTTATGATTGATGTTACAAGAAAGAGAGGAATTATCAAAGGATATGAAGTTCATATTGAATATGAGATCCCGCCGCATAAAAAGCATCGCTCAGATGTCTGTTATATAAATGGCGGAAACCTGGAAGTCTTTGAATGCATAAGCACATGCACAAAGAATATCATAAGTCATATCAAGTCATGCCTGATCGAATCAGATGCAGTATCAAAAGTCACAATAGTAACACTTCAAAAGTCAGAGCATAAGAAGATTATTCAAATAATCGAATCTGACAAATCTATTGATTCCGTAAGGAATAAAATATTTCTTGAATCATTGGAAACATATGTGAAAGAAGTATGGCCAAGGAGCAGTAAATGAAAACCGTGTATATATTCATGATAATATTGATCTTGGCAATAATAGTAAGGATAGCAAACCAGGGGCATGGTTTCCTTATAACACAGGTATTGCCCTTCATGGGCGGGCATGATCCTGGTATTTATGATATTGCAGGATTATCTGCAATAATAATCGCGGCGCTTTATTTGATTTCGCCTCGGAGAAAAGATGATGATTAACATTATCATATTATTCTCGTGCGAGGATAATTAAAAATTATATGGGAGAATGATTATTATGAAATTCAGATGGGAACTAATTTGGATACCCCTCGCAATGATAGGGGTTCTTATGGCAATCAACGTGATTGCAAATACAGCAGTACCAGCATTTTCACTTGATGACATGTTTGAAATGGCCGGAATTGAGAACAACCAAAGGGCGAGGATGTTAATTTGCCTGCTAGCAGTCGTGATCGTGTCTGTATTTATAGTAAAAATATTAGAATCAGATAAGGAGAACAAAAAATGAGACAGATGATTAACGGAAAAGAGTATGAAATTACAGAAGACGAAAACGGAACCGTGGAGGTCGACGTCGTCAGGGACACAGCAAAGATCCCATCCGACAGAATCATTGTCAGGCAATCCCTGGATGGCAGCAATGAAATTCTAAACGATGGCGATATTATCCTGGTAAAGCCCGGTGAACATTTCATCGATATGCCCCGGCATGTAAATGGATAACAAATGAATATTGGAATACTGAAAAAGCATCTCCAGCTTATTTCCTATGCGCATCGCCTTACTATTGAAGATAACTACAAATGGGTGATAGTCCATGGTTTCGTGCTTCCTCCGAATTTCAACATCACGCTAACTGATGTATTATTGAGGATTCCAAGCGACTATCCATTAAGTCCTCCGGGCATCGGCTCAGCCAGATGCTACCTGCCAAAACATCTGAGGTTTAATGGCAGAAAAATGAGAGACCTGCATGAGACATCCGGTCCTGGATGGGGAGATTGGGCCTGGTTTTGCTACGAGTATGTCAATTGGAATCCTCATAGGGACGATCTTATTAAAACGCTTGAGATGATACGTGCTGACCTTACTAAACCATACACATGTATTTAAGGAATACGATTATGAATACAACATTAATGTTCGATAAGGTGGATTTTGATGCCTTGAAACAAGAGTTTTCCAAAGACCAAGAGAATGAGCAGTTTGCTATGGCTTTATGTGAAGAAATCATTATGGATAAGCACCGGACGCTTTATGTCCGTCAAACGTTCTTCCCTGATAAAGACGATCTGAGCGAGCAAAGTAGCTGCGGGGTAGCTCCTACGCATGAATTCCAGGCCATTGTTTACCTTGTAGCCCAGAAACTGGGATATACAATTGTGGACATACACACCCATCCATTCTCGCAATCCCCGACATTCAGTTCTATTGACTGGAAATACGGCAGGGAAAATGCCAAATACATTACAGAGCATTTTGAGCCGCCCATAACACTTGCCAAGGTGGTGTCCAATTCATCCCTGACATATACAGATTGCGTGGTATTTGACCGTGATACCGATGATTTTGAAGATATGAACTTCTCGGTGAACGAAACACAAGATTTCCAGAAGGTTACAATCAATTATGATCCCATGTATGACAGGCAGAGGTTGATACCTGGATGGGATCAGGACAAATTAAGCCGTATAAAGGCGGCGGTTGTCGGTTTGGGCGGTACTGGTTCTCAGCTTTTTCAGTCACTTATTTCCATAGGTGTAGGCACAAAAGGCTGGATATCTGGAATCGACCCGGACAACATCGAAGAAACCAACCTGCCGCGTATACCCTATGCCTATCGTGAACATATAGGAAGTCCAAAAGTAACTGTTGCTGGCCTTTATGCGGGTAAAAAGAATCCATATGTCAAATATTACCCATATCCGTGCTCAGTCAATGAAAAAGTAGTCAAATCCAAGCTTAAAGAGGCCTCCGTAATATTTTGTGCCCCTGACAATGATGGTGTAAGAAAGGTATGTAATGACCTGGCTGTAGAGGCGAACATACCTCTTATTGATACGGGCTGCGACATCCGAGTGAATGGCGACAAGGTTGAAGCTGGCGGCCAGGTCCGGATTGTAATTCCTAAAATCAATGCGTGTCTGGTATGTTCAAGGGGATATGATCCGAGTGCCGCTGCCATTGCCCTCCTGAATGACAAGGAAAAGGCCGAATATGCTTCGGCAGGATATGTTATTGGTTCAGATGAAAATCCAGTGCCGTCGATTGCGACCCTGAATGCAATCACGGCCCAGCTTGCCATGACGGCGTTTCTTATGCTGGTGTATGGCAGCATTTTTGGAAATTGGGACTACTTATATTACGATTTGGCAGGCAATCTCATGAAAGCAAACACAACTCACAAAACATCTTGCCCGTTATGTGGCGAGAGAAAGGAGATGGTACGATAAAAGCGGAGTGACATTTTTTCTTGCCTTTTTCGCCTCAATTTCTGGCGAAGGCGAAAAACGCAAAAAAATGTCAGGGTTTTCAAAGTACCTGTTGGCGTGTAGACTCCGAGTAGAACCCTCGGAGTAGAATAGGTCATAGGCTGCATAGCAAATTGAGGCATGGACCTCGTTAAGGAGAGTAATCAGACCTATGGCCGAATGGCCACCGTAAGGCATTGCGACCTTGAATAGGAGTTTGGTGAGCGCCGACACATACGTCTACTCTCGTAGGTATGACAACAGGAATGTCTTTTTTGAGGAGTAGACGCATGAGTTATCTCGGTATTGACCTGCACACGAACAGTTTGACGGTGTGTTATCGAACTCAACGGGGCCAGGAACGGCTTCGAACCTTTGACTTGAACGACCTGGATGTTTTTCGTGGCACCTTGCGAAAACGCGACCGGGTGGCGGTGGAGGCCACCGGCAACACCCGCTGGTTTGTCCAACAGATAGAATCGCGGGTGAAAAACGTGGTCGTGGTGGACCCGAACAAGTTCGAGGTCATCACCCGATCGGTGAGCAAGACGGACAAGCATGATGCGAAAACATTGGCCTATTATTTGAGTAAGGATATGTTGCCTAAAGCCCGCATCAAAGATGAGCAGACGGCTCAGTTGCACTCGCTGGCGGAGACCCGCGACAAGTTGGTCAAGCAGCGGACGGCCCTGATCAACAAGATTCACAACGTGCTCAACAGCCATGGGATCACGTTGAAGAAGGAATCTCTGGGGACGCAAAAAGGCTTGAATACCATCTGGGCGTGGGATTGGCCGACGGTGGTGGAGGTAGAGCTGAAGGTGTTGGTCGGTCAGATTGAGAACCTCAACGAGGCGATCAAGCGTCTGGACGATGAATTGCCCCGCCAGGGCCGCAAGCTCAAAGGCTACGCCGGCCTGAGCAGCATCAAGGGGATCGGCCCGAAATCGGCGACGGTGCTGCTGAGCGTTATCGGCAACGTGAAGGATTTTTCGGACGAAGACAAGCTGGCGGCGTATTTTGGGATTGTGCCGCGGGTGTCGAACTCGAATGAGACGGTGCATCACGGGCGCATCACCAAGCGCGGCTCGAAGCTGGGCCGGACGACGCTGGTGCAATGCACCCTGGTGGCCAAGCGTTATAGCCCGTACCTGCGGCGATTTTATGAGCGGCTCAAGCAGCGTCGCGGCAGCGGCAAGGCCATCATCGCCACGGCCCGGAAGTTGTTGGGCATTATCTATCAGACGTTGACAAATGGCTGGATATTCGAGGACTTTCCAAACTTTGTCCTCGCAAATGGTTAGAGTAAAAAAAACGTAAAACGAGAGTAGACTTTTAACATAGGAGTAACAATGACTAAATATCCCGAAGAAGAATTTCGTGCGGGTGCGGTATCGGCCAGTATATGGTCTGACGAGAAAGAAATTGACGGAAAAACCGTCCTGATTAAATCAGTGAGGATACAAAAAAGTTACAAAGATAATGAAGGCAATTGGAAAAATGCGAATTATTACTTTCTTGACGAATTACCCAAGCTTGAATTGGTGATTAGAAAGGCTTACGAGCACATAGCACTCAAAACAAATCAGGAGTAGCATGGAGCCTGTCCGAGAAATCGGGCAGGCTCACTTTCAATATGCAGGGTTTTGGGCGTATTTACATCACAAATAGTATGACACTTGGTTTGATATATGGCCGGCGAAATTACAAAAGACATGATTTTGGAAGATTACCGACAAAGCGGTGAAAGTATCCGCACCGTTGCCGGACGCCATAATATTGATGAAAGCACGCTTCGAAGATGGATCAAAAAAAGCCGACATATAAAGCCTGATTTCTGTAATCCCCCACATAGAAAAGTTGATCCGATAAAATTCCTTCATCATGCGGACCAACGGGTTGGAAAACATCAGTTTGACCAGGATTATACTCAGATCAGAATCAAAACAGATCGCCCCATAGCTATTATGAAGGTTGCAGATATTCATTTCGGCGGCCTTGATGTTGATTATAGTTCCTTATTAGCACATACCGAATTCCTTTTTAATAACCCGCATTTTTATATTCAGCTTTTTGGCGATGATGTCAATCTTATGGTCATGCATACCATGGCTGCCGCAAGGCATGATGGCTGGACACCCGAAGAGCAGGTTGCCTGGATCGAAAGCTTCGTAGATGAATGTCTTCGGCGGGGGAAAATCATTTCCATGGCTTCCGGCAACCATTCTGATGAGTTCACAGAGAGAAACGCCGGTTTTGGGATTGTAAGGGCAATAATGAAGCATAAGGTTCCTTACTTCAGAGGTCTTGGCTATATAGACCTGAAGGTTGGCCGGTATACCTATCCCATGGCATTTGTCCACAAGACGCGATTCAATTCCTTTATGAATCCCACGCATGGCAACAAGCGTATGGCGCAATTACATTCACATTTTTTTGGCGTAAACCGAAAAATTGCTAGAGAATATATCACCGCCCATACACATAACCCGGCAATTTCAATGGAAGGATGCCTGCCGGAGGAACGAATTTACTACATTAAATGTGGAACATTCAAAACCAACTGCGTACATTCCCAACGTTTTTTTGGCCAGGGCAGAATCGGCGTTCCCACTGTTGTATATCATCCAGACCGGTTTGAACACGTATGTTTCCCGACTCCCTGGGAAGCTTACAGGTACATGACCGGGAGGGATTGGAAAAAGTCATAGGACATGGGAAACAAAAATAAACAACCAGAATTTGATTGGCCGGAGAAACCGGTATCTTTCCCTGCATTAATGACCCCGGTCGAAGCTGCCATGTTCTTACGTCTTGATGAAATTGGGCATAATCCCGGTTCAGCACAAAGATCTTTAAACTACTGGCGGGAACATGGAGAGTTAAAGGCTACAAAATATGCAAGACATGTCTGGTTTTTAAAGAAAGAATTGGAAGCATTTCTGAATAATAAGACGGAATCATGATATGGTCATAAGATTCATTTTTTTGATAGATTTTGCTATTGCGCCATGGTTGCGATTTGCTTATACTGGCTTTTGGGTCAGTCGTCCATGATGGCCTTTATGCCCGGGCAGGGCTGGAGATATAATCATGGCGATTGAAAAAGTTGGTATATACAGGAAGTACCATGGAAAAGTTCCCAAAGACAAGAAAGGCAAACCGTTACCAAAGGAATTATGGCCTAAGAAGCGCCCCTTCAGTTGGTCGGTTCGCTGGTTCAGTACTGATGGGAAACGGTACAGTAAAAGTTTTAAAACTAGAAAGGAGGCAGAAAATTATGCTGAAACCAGGCAGTTAGACGTTCGTTCTGGAAAACCGGATTTGCCGAAGAAAGTTACGCTCCAATATTTTTACGATGAGCACAAGGAATTAATGGAAAAGAACCTGTCCAAAAGCACGTTAAGACTTCATCTTGAAGTCATAAGTAACCTCGCCAAACGAGTCGGCTGGAATTGTGACCTGAAAAGAGTCAAGCCGACAGATATCGAAAGAGTCAGGGCTTCCAGACTGAAAAGCGGTATTGCCCAGGCGACAGCCAACAAAGAATTCAGGGCTATAAAAAGAGTGTTCAATCTGGCAATATCGCGTGGATATCTGAGTGATGGTTCCAATCCGTGCCAATCGATCAAGCAGATCAAAATTGCCCCTAAGAGGCCTAATTATTGCAGTCCAGAAGAATTCTCATCGATATATCATCACGCCACAGATACGTTCTGGAAGGCGATACTGGCTACAGTATATACAACGGGGCTAAGATTACAGGAACTGCTCAATCTCACTTGGTTTGACATAGACTTTCAGGATAGCCAGTTGCATGTTACCCGAAAATCTGAGGGACAATGGGTTCAGCCCTGGCAACCAAAGGACTGTGAGACGAGGGTCATACCATTGCCGGAACAAACCATTAACCTCCTTACTGCATGGCAATCCGTGGCACCTGAGGAATGCCCCTATGTATTCATGGAACATGAACGATGGAACTTCTACAAGAGAAAGGTGAAAGCCGGAACATGGAACAAAGGGCAAAGCCTTTCCAATAATGTCCTTCGCAGGTTCAAGACGCTTTGCAAGCGTGCAAAAGTCAAGGTTTATTCAATCCATGACCTAAGGCGCTCATGCATCACAAACTGGGCCAAGTCTCTGCCTGTCCATGTAGTCCAGATGCTGGCAGGGCATTCAGACATACATACAACACAGATGTACTACCTGAGTGTTCAGGGTGAGGACATAAAGAATGCTCAGATGTTGCAGTCTAAAATGCTTGGAAAAATCCCGGAAACTGACCTGACTGACCCAAAAGTGACCCACTTTGGCAAAATCAGGGTTTTTCCTGGTAAAGACACAGGTTGTCGAAAACCTTAAGTTGTTGTTCTTTAATAAGTTAAAAAAACGTCCCCGACAGGATTCGAACCTGTAACCTTTGGCTCCGGAGGCCAACGCGCTATCCAATTGCGCCACGGGGACAAGCATTCGCAATTTAATGACTTGCGGCGTAAAGTCAATCTTTTTCGACCGAGGGGAATTGAGGAGAGACTGCAAGTTGCCTTTTTAAATGGGTTTATGGCACGATGGCACAAGTAGCCGGTTCAGGGTGAGGCTTGAAAATGGCGCCATAATGGTGTTTGCTTGGGAATTTCGACCAGAGGGGCATTGGCGGTGGAGATGCCAACCATATTACGACCGATGATAAAACCTCGTGTGGTAAATAGCGGCGTACGGATAAGTTCCCGCGCAGGCTTGCCGGGTTCGTCCGGGCCAAATCGCACCAGAGCGCCAACGACATATTCTGCACTCTGAACAGGCAGGCGACGGCCGTTTCGGTGACTGCGGAACAACTTATCCAGGCCTTCAAGGTCGTAACGCAGGCGGCGGACCTTTTCGGCCGAAAGAGAACTACCGCTACGATCCATTACCTCCAACCGCTCCAGCAGGGCGCGGAAATCCGTCTCCAATGCCGCAATGGCGCGGGCGTACTCATCGGGATCGGTAACCGGAGCGGATGTGCCCTCCATAAAAATGTCATAATTCTGGCCGCGGAAACGAATATCGTTTTTCTGTGTTCCGTCAGGCGTGCGTTCAAAACGGTTGGTCATGCGGCTGTAAGGATATTCCACCAGTTTCAAACCGGGAAAGACGTTGAGCATCCATTCCGGGCCGCCGGGACCGTAAAGCACGCCTTCCGTAAGCAACGTTGTGCCGCTTCCGGCGAGATAACAATACGCATCGAGCAAGCATGAGAGAGTCGCCTGTTTATCGGTTATTTCCGTAACCGTCCCACTGACTTCCATACCGGGAAATTGCGCTTCAATCACAGGCAAAATGTTTTCATCAACGCGCAGATTGCGATTTTCCGTATGAATGACAAAAACAGGATCATCAACCGACAAATCACTTTGTAGTGTTCCCGTTGTTACACCGCCATTAAGCGAAGCCGTAAAGCGTCCGGTGAGCGATTGTTCGGCAAAAGAAGCATTTGTGCGAATCTCCGCCAAGTCAAGCCAAGCCAGAGTGACCGGATCAGTCATTTTCAGCCGACCAACATCAGCGAACAACTGTAATCGGCAATGGCGTAGTGACTGCAATATTTGCATTACAATGTCTTGTTGAGACTCACTGACCTTGGGTGAGACCGATAAAGCAGGATCAATATTCAATCGTTTGAGCACATCATCGATATCGAGGGTATCGACCAATACCTGGACATTACCTTCGAATACCGGTATGATATTAGCGGGATTATCCGTCGGAATCGCTTGCACGTCCGCGACCAAAGAAATATCATTTTGAGCAAAGGTTAAACGACAAACCGGAAGGCGAACACGCTCACGTGATAGTTCAGGAGCATGTAATAGCAATGTAAAAGGATTATCATGGTAAACACCGTGAAGGTCCGTACGGATAAAAGCAGGTTGCGGCGTTAACTCGATTTCCGGAGTCAGGGTGATTTCCAACGGCAGACGCAAAATGACACTGCCGGCGAGTTGGTTCTTGCTTAATTCGGGCAGCCAGTTGGCGATATTCTCGATGTGCGGCGCTTCGATGTCAGTATTGAGGCGCACGGCGGCTATCACATTCGGATCATCAAACGTCTCCCATTCATCCCAGGACTTCGCCAACTGCACGTCGCCACTGCCCGTGAAGCGATTGCCATCAAGTTCAAGCTGCACCGTTTCCAGTTTCAAATTTCGAGCATCCGGCCCGGCGCTAAGATGCATCGCCAGACGACAGGGAGCATTCAAAGGTTTTTCGAGCGGGGTAAGGTGTGATTCGAGCGCAACATTAGAATTAACGCGCCAAGTAGTCTCAGTAAGATCCGCATTAGCATTAAGATCAAATCCCTGTTTGCAATCGAAAACGAAATGACCATCGAGACGGGCTAAACCGACCATGTTGGAATCAAGTGGCGTTTCGACCAGTTGCAAAACACGGCGCAGCCACGCGTCCTGCGTGTTGATGCAAGCGTCCAATTTCAAATCACATCGACGATAATGCCGAGGCTCAAAAGTATAGCCGACGACGGGCGGTTCAAAAGCGGCCTTGCCCGTTAGCGTCAATTCCGACTGTTCCACCTGCAGATGAGCCTTTTCGAGATTGATGCGCCATGCCTGTGCTCCTGACCCGACCGCCAAAGGCGCAACCAGAAGCTTATCGAAATTGTCAGGTGCGTTTAAAAAGGCTTCTGCTTGAAGGCGGCAGCGTTGCTGGGGTTGTTTGCCCCACATAATAACTCCATCGTCCGCTCGGCGCAATTGAAAACCGGCTTCTTCGACATCGGCGGCCACAGAAACTTTCGCCCCGGTATGGTTGCGATGATAAACAGCCTCAAATTGCGCCGGTCCGCGCAGAATATCCAGTTTTGCGGCAGGCAGGGACACAACACCATCAGCATCCATCAAACGCGGCAACAGATGATTCAACGCCGCCAGATCATCCAACCGTATCATGGAATCAACATGATATATTCGGTGCGTTAGCGGAACAACGCCAGCTTCGGCGGGCGGCACAGTTTGAATGTTTCCTTTTACCTCCAGTTTGGCGTCAGCAAGGTGAATATCGCCTTCAAGCTGCAAGGCTTTATCAGGCTTTAAAGTCAGTTGCAGCTTTCCTTCAGCAGCGCCGGTAAGCTGCACACCCGCTTGCTCCAACTCTTTGGTCAACTGCGGCGACAACGTAAGCCAGTCTTGCAATCGCGTTATTCGCCAAGGCCATTGCAGATGTCGCGGTGAATCCGCCGCCATCGTCCATATCTCGCGCAGGTCAAGAGGTGCGGCCTCGAACTGTGCATCACCATATGTCGTAGTCAAAAACACATCGGCAGGATCACCCTGTTCATCGACCAATGTGCGAAGCCGTATATCCCATGCCCGACCGACGGGTTTGGAAATGAGCATTGATCCGTTGGGATCATTAAGATTTTCAAGTTGCAAATTTGCTTGTTGAGGTAAAATAATGTCCAGCAACGCCCGGCGCTCGTTTGCCTCGACCGCCAACGACGCTTCCAGCGGCCCGTGAAAAAGCACTCCCGGCAACGGCTGGGAAAGAAAGGGGATATCATCGGCCAAGTCGTCATAATTATCAATCTGCAGATGCAGCGCGGCTTGTAAATCCGGGCGGGTGAAAATCGCTCGCGTCAAATCCTGAAACGAATCCACAACCAACGGCTTTTGCAGCGAATAAATGTCAGGCACAAACAATGAACCATCAAGATGCAGTGACGCCCATTGCAGATCAAGCTCGTTGATACGCAAGGCGGCGATGTCGGCCTGATAATCAGCGGCGGCGGTCAGGGATAATTTTTTATCCCGCGGTTTATCACCGCCGATAAAGGTGAAATCCGCGGCATCGGCATCCAGATGCAGATCCATGTGCGACTGTCGCGCTCCCAGATCGAGATTAGCCGTCATTAGCATCTCGCCGGAACACGCCAGGCCCAGTTTGTCAAACCCGTCCCATTCCGCCAGCATCGGCGAAGCGGCCAGTAAAGGATCAAATTTAATATATCCGCGGCGCAAATGATAATGAGCATCCTGTTGCGGAGCGATGGGATTATAAGCCACGGCGAAATCAAGTTCCAAACCCGGTCCTCGAAACTGCGCCTCTTCAATGTCAATGGCCGTGGTGGTAAGGTCATAGCTGCCTTTGGAAGCCAGAACGATATTAGGGGCGGAAAGCAAAATACCTGGCGCGGACGCGGGGGTATTATTCTCCACCGTAACGTGAAACCGGTCGAGCGCCAACCGCGTGTCAAAACGAAACACGCCGGTAGTATCCAGAGAAAACGTTCCCGCCAAAGTTCCCCGTCCCGTTGGCGGCAATAGGCGAATTGCATGCTCGCCGCCCAGCGCCGATAGATGCGGATTAAGCAGATCATGCAGATGCAATGTCTGAAGGGGCAGGTTCTCGGCGCTAAATTCTATTTGCAGCCAATGATGTTCGCCGCCGTCCGGCGTAAGCGTCCGGCCTGAGCACGTCACGGCGGCGTCTTCATAACCGCGCAATTGGGCCTCCAAACGCCAGTTCAGTGTTTTTTCACCACCGGTCCAACCGATATGTGGAATATCCAATGCAAGCGTTTTGCTGGAATCCAAACCATGCAAGTGCACCGTGGCCTGCGAAATAATCATTGTGCCCAATTCCAACGGATCTTTCTTCAGATCAAGTCGCTGGGGAAGGTCGGCGATATTCAATCGACCCTCCTGGTCAATCACCAGGTTCAGTTCCGGCTGTTCGATACGCAACCGGCTCAATCGGCCGCACAACAAATTGATCGGCTCATATGGTCCGGCAATGCGTGCAACCGTGATAAGGCTGTTCCCGGCTAACGGTTGACGGGTACGAATCGTTAGTCCGCAAAGTTCAAAACCTTCATGGGTCAGCGCGAATGAATCCAGCACCACCTCCCGGCCCATCTGAACACTCAACTCCTGCTCGATACGTTCCCGCACCCACTCCTTCGGCAACCACCAAGGCAGCGTCAATCCCGCTGCTACCAACAACACCATCGGAATCAGTACCCCCAGGAGCCATCTTTTTAGCCGTTTACGTTGCATAAGCCGGGATTTTACCAGCTACTACAAATTCTGGCAATGAAAGATGGCATAAACTTATATTTCGCAGGATAATGGCAACAAATGTGATTCGTTTAACTCGATTAAGGCTTTAACATGACCAAAATGAACCTGAACCGCCAACAGTTTGATGCGCTCGTTGAACGTGCTCTGGCCCAACTGCCGGAAATGTTTTCCCATTATCTGGAAGAAGTGCCGGTTGTCGTGGAGGATATTCCAACCTCCGCGGTTCTGACCAGAGTCGGCCTCGAAAAAGGGCACATTCTGCTGGGCGTTTTCATGGGCGTGCCACTCAAACATCGCCATGTCATGGCCGACGCCGGCCCGAACCAGATCATCCTCTACCGTCGCAACCTCCTCGCCGCAGCCGATGATCCTGAAGACCTCGCAGAGCGCATCCGCCGCACTGTCGTCCACGAACTGGGCCACTATGTCGGTTTCTCGGAACAGGAACTCCGCCAGGCAGGTTACTAAACCCACTCTTCATCCGCACGGACGGGGGCAAAACCGCGGCGCATAGTATTTTCGGTCACGGTGCGCGGATCCATAAACTGCAAGAGGTAATCCGGCCCGCCGGCCTTGGAACCTACACCGGACATCTTGAAGCCGCCGAAAGGCTGACGCTCCACCATCGCCCCCGTACTGCCGCGGTTAAGGTACAGATTGCCCACTCGGAACCGCTCGCGGGCCTTTTGCAGGTGTTCCGGGCTGCGGCTATAGACAGCGCCGGTCAGGGCAAAGCGGGTTGAGTTCGCCCACTCCAATGCTTGGTCGAAATCGCTCACCTTCATCACTGCCAGGACGGGGCCAAATACTTCTTCCTGGGCCAGACGGTGTTCGGGCGTAATGCCTTCCACGATGGTCATCGGCACGTAATAGCCGTTGCCGGAGGGAATTTCGCTTTGATAGATGAGTGAACCTTCACGCAGGGCGATCTGGATATAGTTATTAATGTTTTCTTGCGCGGCGGCGTCAATCACCGGCCCCATGCGGTTGGCGGGGTCTTCGGCGGGACCGATTTTAACCGATTTGGCCGCTTCGAACAAACGCGCCCGGAAACGATCGTAAATCGTGTCCAGCACGATGACGCGCGAGCAGGCGGAGCATTTCTGGCCCTGGTAGGTAAATGCCGAGTCGATAATGCCGGGTACGGCCTGATCCAGGTCCGCATCATCATCGACGATAATCGCGTTCTTGCCGCCCATTTCACACACCACTCGCTTCACCATCGCCTGATTCGCCGGCGTCTTGCCCGCCCGTTCGATAATCCGCAGGCCTACCTCCATCGAACCGGTAAACGCAATCACTGCGATTTTCGGATGATCGATGAGATAATCGCCCATCACCGAACCACGCCCCGGCACATAATTCAACACGCCTTTGGGAAGCCCGACCTCCTCGAACGCCTGCATGAGAATATGCCCCATCACCGGCGACTGGTTGGATGGCTTGAACAATACGCAGTTGCCGGTAACGATGGCCGCACTGACCATCCCGCACGCAATCGCTAATGGAAAATTCCACGGCGCAATTACCGCCGTCAATCCCTTGGGCTGGTAGAAATATTCATTCAACTCGCCCGGCGCGCGGCCCATCTTCCGCCCCTTGCCCAGCCGCCGCATTTCATGGGCGTAATAGTTGAGGAAATCAATCGCCTCGCCCACGTCGTTATACGCCTGCCGCCATTGCTTGCCTTCTTCGAGCACCTGCCAGGCGGATATCTCGAAGATGCGCCGTTGCAGTACGCCGGCCGCTTTTTCCAGATACGCCGCCCGCTCCTCGGCCGGACGGTCGCGCCAATTCGTGAACGCTTTCTCCGCCGCATCAATCGCCGCATCGACGTGCTCCGTGCCCGCCTGACACACCTTGCCGATGATTTCATCGGGATTGGCCGGATTCACCGAATCAATTTGTTCCTTCGTCGTGACCGCTTTGCCGTTAATCACCAGTGGATAAGTTTTGCCCAATTGTCCCCGCACGCGGGTGATTTCACCGACAAACGCCCGCCGCACCTTTGCCTCGGCGCAATCGGCAAACGGTTCATTGGTGAACCGTCCGGCAATTTCCTCGGCGTGCCCCCGGGCCTGCTCGTGAGCCGACGGCTCCTCCCGCGCCAGCGTTTTGACCGGATCTTCCAGCAATCGTTCCATCTGCTCTTCTTCGGCGAATGTCAGCCGCAAAAACGATTCATTGGACGTGTTTTCCAGCAGCCGCCGAATCAAATACGCCATCCCCGGCAGCAACTCACCCTGCGGGCAATATAAGCGCACCTGCGGCGTCATCTTTAAAAGCGCTTTGCGAAACGGCTCGGCCATGCCGTACAGCGCCTGGAATTCATACCGGCTGTCGGGCACGTTATGGGCCTTGACCAGCTCCATCACCTTCGCCACTGACCGCACGTTATGCGATGCACAGGCAAAGTGGCAATACTCATGGTTGGTGAGGAATTTTTCCGCGCTCTCCTCGAAAGCCATATCGCTTTGCGCCTTGATCGTCCATACGGGAATATCGAAACCGCTCTGCCGCGCGTGAATCACCTCGTAATCCCAGTACGCCCCCTTCACCAGCCGTATCGAAATCGGCAGTTTCTTTCCCCTCGCCCAGGCAATCATCGCATCGGTATCTGCCGCGGCTGATTTTAGATACACCTGCATCGCCAGCCCCAGATGCGGATAATCGGCAAACTCATTCCGGCCGCGCAGACGCTTATACACCTCCATGATAATCTCTTTGAAATCCCGCATCTCGGTATCGACGCATAAAAACCCGCCCATATCCACCACCTTGCGGTATATCGGCGTCAGCCGTTCGAGAATGGCCCCCACCGTCCCCTCGAAGTTGGCCGGGTCCGCCTGCGAATACAGTGCTGACGGTTTGATGGAGATATTAACTTTCGGCGCCGATCCCCAGTCCAGGCCGTTGTTGCTCTCGCCCAGCGGCCGCCAGTCGCCCTGCGCCGCCGCCAGCCCGTCCAGCAGTTTCATATAATTATCGACGTATTCATCCGCCTCCGCCTCACTGATGGTGGCCTCACCCAGGATATCCAGCGTAAACGCGAAGTTGCCCTTGTCGCGCAGTTTTCGCAAATTGACCACGGTCTCATCGACGCTGCCCCCGATAATAAACTGTAGCGCCATCCGTTCCAGATTCCGGCGAATGGTTCCGCCCAGCACTTTCATTCCGAGCTTGCCGCCCAGCCCCGACGTTTTCGCCCCGAAACGCAGCACGGCCGGTACGTTCTCATCGTGGGCGAAATACTCCTGAATATGCCGTCCCAACGTCGCTTCCGTAGTCAGGTACGGCAGCACGTCGATAAACCGGAAAAGCTGGACCTTGAAACTCTCATTCTTCATCGCCCAGTCCATCACCTTGCCGGTCCAGAAATTCATGGCAAATAACGAGGGTTTCTCGTCGCCCATTGCTCGGAAAAACTGTTTGCCGGTTTCAATCACGTTTTCGTCAAGAAGTGTGTCCGTCATCATTGTGCTTTTCCCGGATTTAGGCCTGTATTAATAGAGTTTTCATCCAGCCGACGGAAGGTCCGCCGACCGGCGAAGGTTATGGATTTTTCCTGGATCAGACTGTAAGGGTGTGAGCATTATTGCGGTTCCGGGCCGCGGCGGCGGATGTCCAGATGCAGTTCCTCAAGTTGTTTGGCGTCTACCCCGGCCGGAGCATCCGTCAGCAAACACTGGCCGCGCTGCGTCTTGGGGAAGGCAATAACATCACGAATATTGTCCGTACCCGTCAGCAGCATAATCAGCCGGTCCAGACCCCAGGCGATGCCGCCGTGCGGCGGGGCGCCGTAGGCCAGAGCCTTCAGGAAGAAACCGAACCGTTCCTCGGCCATTTCATCGGTAATACCCAGCAACTTAAACACCTTCGCTTGTAATTCGGGCTGGTGAATACGAATACTGCCGCCGGCAATTTCATTGCCATTGAGAACAATGTCATATGCCTGGCTGCGGGTATTCTGTGGAGCGCTGTCCAGCAAACCAATGTCTTCCGGCAGCGGTGCGGTAAAAGGATGATGCAGCGAGTCCCAGCGGTTTTCGTCCTTGTTAAATTCCATCAAAGGGAAATCTATCACCCACACGAAGCGATAATCATTTTCCTTGATAAGACCCAGGTCGCGCCCCAACTTGCAGCGCAGCGCCGCCAGGGCTTTATTGGCGGTGGCGGCCTCAGCGGCAATGAGCAATATCGCGTCACCAACTTTGGCGCTGAATCGGCTGATCAGTTCCTGACGTTGCTGGTCGCTGAAGAATTTGGCGATGCTGCTGGTTAATTCCACCCCCCCGCCGCCTTCCTTTTCCGTCACCTTGAACCACGCCAGGCCACGCGCACCGTAACCGGCGACAAAATCTGTCAAACCGCGTTCGATGTCGCTGCGGCTGAACGCCCCGCCGCCCGGAGCGCACAAACCCTTAACAATACCGCCGCTCTTGACCGTGCTGGTAAGCACTTTGAATTCGCACGCACCGGCTATATCGCTGATATCCTTAAGCAGCATCTCGAAGCGCGTGTCGGGCCGATCGATGCCGTAATTCTCGACGGCCTGCTGATAGCTCATCCGCGGCAACGGCAGCGACAATTCAACACCTAGAATTTCTTTCCAGATCCGCGCCATACAGCCTTCCGTTAACGTAATCACATCATCCATATCCGCAAAGCTCATCTCCAAGTCAAGCTGCGTGAACTCCACCTGACGGTCCGCCCGCGGATCCTCGTCGCGGAAGCATTTCACGATCTGCATGTATTTGTCGTAACCGCTAACCATTAATATCTGTTTGAAAAGCTGCGGCGACTGCGGCAAGGCATAAAATGAACCCGCGGCAAGCCGGCTGGGCACCAGAAAATCGCGAGCGCCTTCGGGCGTGCTTTTGGCAAGGATGGGCGTCTCGATTTCCAAAAAGCCTTTCGCCTGGTGATACTGCCGCATGATGCCCGTCACCCGGCTGCGGGTGCGGAGAATATTTTGCATCACCGGCCGGCGCAAATCGACGTACCGGTAGCGCAGCCGCGTTTCCTCGTTCACCGCGACGTCATTATCCACCTCAAACGGCGGTGTCAGCGCTTTGTTAAGCACTTCCAGCTCCCGGCAATCCACTTCGATTTGACCCGTCGCCAGCTTGGGATTCTCCAATCCTTCGCCGCGCGGCCGCACCTTACCTTTGGCCGCGATGACCCATTCCGTCCGCAGCCCGCGCGCCAATGCGTGCGCCGCCGGGTTGGCCTCCGGATTGAAAACCAGTTGCGTTAGTCCTTCCCGATCCCGCAAATCAATAAACACCAGCCCGCCGTGGTCCCGATATGACTGCACCCACCCCGCCAACACCAC
>JAFGBA010000341.1 GCA_016933395.1 Sedimentisphaerales bacterium
GGCGCCCGACCGCTGCTACCCGACCGACTTGCCTACCCGGAAATCCTCGATAAAGCGAATTTACCCGACAACCAGCAATATTTTTATGATGGCACAGTGGACGATTTAACCCGGCGATTATCGGAATTGATTGAAAAGTATAATTCTAATGATGAAAATACCGCGCAGCATTTGATAGGACGATATTTCTGGCCCACCCGCGCTAAGGAACTGGATGATGCTTTCGCTGGAATGTCCTCATTTGATAATTAATGATCCTGATGGAAGAATTGATAGATATAACGATTCGGCAAATCACTCAATCAGATGATCGCGATATGCTCAGACAATTGGCGGAAATCTCCATGAAGGGGAATGAGTATGATTTGGCGGATGAGGTGCATTGGAAAAACACGCTGTCGCACTTTGAGCAAGAATTCGCTGAGTTCGATGGTGAGAACAATGTGTTTTTCATTGCGGAGCAAGCAAAGAAAATAATCGGATTCGCCCGCGGTTCGCGACGAAAAGATAAGCCCGAACAATGGTGGCTCAATGGTTTGGAAGTGTTGGAAGATTATCGCGGGAGAGGTATCGGCACTCAATTGGGGCAGGCCATTATCGACGAGTTATCCAAGCCAAAGATTTCCTGCTTATGGGCGCATATAGCCAAAAATAATATCGCATCTCTTAAAGTCGCTCAAAAGCTGGGGCTTCGTATAATAACGGATGTAGGCGAAACTATTATGGGGGAAATATGACGATTCGGGTCGGTGCTGGTTTCTGAGAATGGATATACTAAAACAATGATGATTTGTTGAGTGCTTATGTATAGCTGTGTAATCCGGAAAAAAGACGAGAAAGGTTGACCCAGAGGAGGGTGATGATGATGCAGAACAGGCCGAGGAGGGCGAGGAGGCTGTTGATGCGCCCGTAGCGGCGGCCGAACATGGCGCGGACATGAAAATAAACCAGGTATACCACCCAGGTTGCCAGAGACCACAATTCCTTGGGATCCCAGTTCCAGTAATCGCCCCAGGCGAGTTTACCCCAGAGGCTGCCGAGGATGAGGCCGAGTGTCAGCAGGGGAAAGCCCAGGCAGACAAGCCGGTATGTGCCGCGTTCGTGGTCAATCAGACCGGAGTCGGCCGAGGGTGTGTGGCCGATGAGTTGCAAAAACGCCTGAACGGCGGCCTTGGCCATGACGATATAGGCCAGCATGTAGGCGGCGACGTGCGGGCCGAACAGCCACGATTGCAGGGCCGGCGGCAGATGGCGAGGCACGGCGTCGAAGATAAAGCCGGCCGGGAAAAGGACTATCAGGGCCAGAACCATATCGGCGGGTTCAGCGCTAATGCGAAGAGCATAACGACCCAGCATGGAGATGGGGATCATCACCATGCCCAGGAACAGAAACACCTCGTATAGGTTTTGCAGCGGCAAATGGCCAACGTGGAACCAGCGATACACCCATGTTACGCAGGCCATGCTAAAGCCAATGGCGTAAATCGCCCGGGCGACCCGCCGGCGCTGCAGTAGATGAAACAGCAGCGCCAGCAGGTGCAGGCCCATGACGATATAAATCAGTAAACCTTGCGCGGTTGTGTTTAGATGCATCAATTATCCATTGGATATTTCCGCTTCATCATCGAGCGGTATCGCTATTGGCGCATCCACGGCCTCAGATTCAATCGTTTTACGGCGATTGACCTGCAGCCATTGGAGCATTGCGCCAACTCCCAGTAGTGTAAAGGACACAAAGAGCAGCGCCAATGCCTTGTTGGGCCGCAATTGCCAGAGGAAGCGACTAATGTACCAGGTAGCGGCGCCAAAGGGAATCAGGGCCGCAGGGACCAGCAGCCACAAGTTGCGCAACATCCAGGCCGCCAGGAGAAATAAGGCCATGAAGAACAGTGCCTGCGGCGCCCAAGGATGGACAAGGAATTGCCACGGGCCTGTAATATGGCCGGAAAGGATGCGCGGTAATGAATTTTGCGTGGCGAGGACGGCGTGCATTAAGCACAGGGCCAAAGCGATGCCCGCTTCGGTGCGGCCTTTGTGGCGAGTATAGGCCAACAGCATAGCGACGACGCCAAACGCCAGGAAAAACGGTGAAAAGTACCACTGCGCCCACTCGACTCGCGTTATCCACATGGCGGCATAACTTTGGATGACAATGAAGATGGCCAAAATAAGGGTAATAATCCAGCCGGACCACCATTGGCCCAGCGGCGTAGCGGCGTTGGTAAAGCGGCGGTGCTGAAACCACCCCAGCACGGGAATATGCAACATTGCCCACAATGCAATCAGCCAGCAAAAGAGCCAGCCGACTTTATGTTTTAAGAGTTCATTTTCGGAGTTGATAGATTGTAGTAGTGGTGCGGGCAATGCCAAAATCGCGACGCCGATGATAATCAACCAAAGCATCGGCGTAGGTAACGTCAATTTCAACCAGTGACGTGCGGCAAGCAGCCGAAAAATCGTACAGCCAACCGCTACAACCGTAATCGGTAGGGCGATGCCTGAGGCGGCGAGGTGCAATTCGTTCAGAACGATAAATAGAAATCCGGTTAAAATAGCGCAAAAAACTCCCGAACGCACCGCGTCATTGCCCAGGTCGTGAGTAAATTGCCAGCGGGCCAGCACCAACAGCAGCCACATATAGCCTTCAAATGCCGCGAGGGTAATAAAGATATGAGATAGTTTGCCGGGCGTGCGATGGAAGGGATTTATTAACATCCAGATTCCGGTCAGAAGCAGCAAGATACTGAGCCAGTAGCATAGTCGCGCCCAGGTGTGAGTCGTTAGGGGTGGCGGCGTTGGGACAGCAATAGCCTTAAGGGAGTCTGAGGGTGATGGATCGGGAGAAGGCGGATTGGGGGGTATAGGGGTTGTCATAGGGTAATCCTTTCAAAAAGCGCAAAAAACAGCGCAGTTATATAATAATACGATAAAGCCCTAGACAGGTCACATCAGGCGAAGTTGCGATCAGTCATATCGTGAAATAATATAATGATCTCAACTCTATCATATTATAATCGATAGAATCCTGCAATGCAACCGGTTTGAAGGGAAAAATTGTTTGTAAGCGCGGATTATTTCTATGTTGGCAAGGTCCATTTCTCGTTGAGTTTGTGCAGGCGTTGCTGGAAATACATACCCGCCAGGGTGGGCAGAATAAGCAACAATGGCAGCAGAGCGACATGGCCATAGACGGCGCTGGTGAGTGATTCGCCGAAAGCGGGATAATCATTGAGCAGGGCGAGAATGCCGGCGACGACGAACATGGAGCCTTGCAAAGAGCTAAAGAGCATGATGGAGATTTTATAACTGGCGAAGACGGTGAATCCGCCGGCGATAAGACCCGCCAATGCCCCGCACCAGACCAAGGGTTCGGGCAAACTAACAGCGCGCCAGAGCGCCCCGCCGATAATGCAACCCGCCAGAGCGCCCAGCACCGCCACGGAGTATTTCATAAAAGGATAACTGACCACGGAAAAAATCATGGTGCCCATTAACGCACCCCATAACGGCGAACCCAGATGGCTGCCCAGGACATACCCGCCGGCCAAACCCAATCCGGCGAAGTTGATGACCACCAAGGCCTTGAAAATGCGCCAGCCATAAACGAGGTAGATGACGCCAAAAGCGACCAGCACCACCGCCTGTATCCAGGTAAGCTCCTGAATGCGCGTCCAGATATCCTCGATGGGAATATGACCTAAAAATGACGAAGGAATTTCCTGCGCCGGTGGCGGCGGAGCAGCAGGCGGAGTCGTTCCATTCGTTTGTGTTTGCGCCAACAGGGTCAGCAACGTAAACATGGTTTGTATCCTCTGAGATTATGATTTTTTCTTTTCTTCTTCTTTTTCTTCTGATTCTTCGGCAGCCTTTTTTGGCTGTCGAGTAATAAATAACTGCACAATAAGCCCCAACGCCACCATGCCGCAAAAAATAACCGGCAGCACACGGGGACGATCCATCAAGTAGGTGACAACGAGTGTGCCTTTGGCAAAAAGCAACAATGCCACACCCACAATGACAGACGTCGCGCCAACCAGGCTGAAGCACAAGGCCATCATGACTTTCATAACCAGGTACGCCAGCGCCAATCCGATGACGCCGCCCAAAATCGCCCAAAGCACCACACCGGTGCGATGTTCGCCAAGGGAGTAACGCAATTCGGCCCAAAGAGCCTGGAGTTTGCCCTGGGCCTGTTCTTTTTCGGATTGGGCCAGGGTGGCGGCATCATGATATTCCTGCAGAAACAGCATTCGCCGCTGTTCGGCTGAAGAAGCGGATGATTCTGATGATTGTTCCGAGGTTCCCCCTTGCGGTGAGATCTGCATCGCCTGAGAACGAATTTCGCTGAGTTTATTCTGCCAAACAGGATTATTATATTGATAGCTGAGATAGGTCATTCCCGCGATACACGTAAAAATAATGGCGGCAAGAATGACGATCACAACTTTTTTCAGCAGGATGGCGGCCAAGGCGAGAACGGCCGCGCCGACCAGAGCGCAAAGGGCGGGGTGCACTTCGAGCCAATGTCCGGCCAAAAGGCCAAGCACCGCCCCTACCCCACCACCACAAACTCCCAGCACCAATCCGGCGAACCGAGCGCCACCCAGCCAGAGAAATAATCCTCCGACAATAGTAATCGCCCCGGCAATTACCAAGGTTAGACCTTCACAGGCCAAGAGGGCGTCTTGTACTCTCAACAGGAAGTCATTCACTGTAAGACTCCTATATATAAAGAGTTATGTATGTTGTCGCCGAAACATCGGTTTTCGGCCTGCTGTTATTTATTATCGACCGAAAAGGGATTGAAGCCGTAATTTCCGGCCAAGTCGTCAAGTAAAGTGGAAAAATACGCTTAAAATTGCTCTCCGGGAATAATACCAAAAGCAGACGAATCAGTTTGTTTTATGCCATTAATTAGCATCGGACTGGTTGTTTGGTATACGATGATCCCAACTTTTTTGTCTACACTGTTTCCGTATAACTTTTCCAGAAACAAAAATGAGGGAACCAACTTTTTTCATGTCTTTAGGGCCGTCCTGCCGATATTCATACCATGACAACTTTGGACGCTACCTCAAGTTGAAGGAGGGGCTTTCGTGTTTAATCGTCAACAAATTCGGCAACGAGCGTATATGATGGGCATCGCCACCGGTGACATGCCCAACGTGGATCTCATCTGGGCGGCTCAAGAACACGAAGGTCATCAGGCCTGCTTTGGCAATGGCCGACATTGCGCCGCCAGGCACTGCCGTTGGCGTAAATCCTGTCTGGCTCTTGACTTCCATGCGGATCATCGACTCCCCATCGCTCGTTCTTCACAATCCGAGACGACGCGTACAAGTCGCAAGCAACCCATCCGCGTCAAACCCATGGTCGTACCTCCACCTTCCTCTCTACCCGTTATTCAAATACCAACCGCTCAAATTCCCATTAACAACCATAGTCGCGATGAATTTCGTCAACATCGCCGCCGCATTACCCGCCTGGCCCCGCCTAATGCTTTACCTCTTCCCCAAACCGCGCAGAAAACTCCAGAGTTGATTACCTTTTTTTAATAATTCCCTTCTCTATCTCCCCATGGTGAGGGCGACAATCCCACAGGCTTGAGGTATTAACGCAGGGGGTTGACGCAAGCAAACAGACGGATACAATTCACACTTAAGGTTTTACAATTACAGAAGATGTGTTCATCGCCTTCAGAGTGATTTTACTCTAAAACATTTATGAACGACAGTCAATATATCGCCGATCCGCCTGCACTACCCTTTCTGACAGAGGAAATGGGTGGGATTGAAGGCGGCATCATCAAGTTTCGCTTTGAGGACTTTATCGTTGAGGAAATTCCTCTATACCAACCCAGTGGTGAAGGGGATCATACCTACCTGTTTATTGAAAAACAGGGAATGGCCACCATGGATGCCCTAAACCAAATCGCCCACGCCATCAATTACCCGCGTAAACAGATCGGTTATGCCGGCTTAAAAGATGCTCGTGCGATTACCCGACAGTGGATTTCCCTGGAGCATTTATCTCCTGAAAAGCTTCAAATGTTGTCATTGCCAGGTTTACAAGTGCTTCAGGTCGCCCAACATAGCAATAAATTGCGTATCGGTCACTTGGCCGGCAACCGTTTTACCTTGCGTCTGCGTAAAATTACCCAGCCTCTTAAAGAAGCACACCGATGTATAGAGGAAATTCTTGAGGTTTTGGCTCAACGAGGCGTCCCCAATTATTTCGGCCCTCAGCGATTCGGAAACCGTTACGATGGGCAGTTGTTGGGGGAACACATAGTAAAAGGCAACTACGAATGGTTTATCGATCAAATGTTGGGTCAACCCGGAGATGCGGATTCTTCAAACATTCTGGTCGCACGACAATATTATGAACAGGGTGACTATGAAAAGTCTTTAGCCGCCTGGCCAACAAGATTTCACGACCATCATCGAGCGCTCAAGGCCCTGATTACCTCCGGCGGTGATAAAAAACGGGCCTATAACGCCGTCGATAAACATATGAAACGATTCTTTATTTCCGCATACCAGTCGGAATTATTCAATCAGGTGCTGGCGGCGCGAATGCCGGATGTGGACCGGCTATTACGGGGCGATATGGCGATGAAACATGAGAA
>JAFGBA010000342.1 GCA_016933395.1 Sedimentisphaerales bacterium
CACGGCGCAGCGACGACTTCCCAGCCGTGCGGCTCCCACATGCCGCAAAGCCAGGCATCACCGGGCGACACACCATAACTGACGCTGGTATAATGACGGCGCATTTTTCCTGAATGCAGAACGCCTAATTCGAATCCATAGTGCATATCATACTTGACATTTTGCCGGTGGTCGAAACGCTCGACAACCAAACGAACAGGGTGGTTTTCCTCCACGCCGAAAGCCATTTTTTCCACGGGCAGCTTCCAAACATCATTTGTATTTGTTTTATTAGCCATGGTCACCTTTTGTCAATATTTGGAGTAAGCAGGTACTCAATTAGCCAAACGCTCCTTAACTTAAATATAGCCGATAATATATGTATAAGCTATTTTTCGTAAACGTTGTATATATATTATAAATAACTCAGCCCCTGAGGGAAACACAATACCTTGTGTCTTCCTAATTCTGATGCAATTATACAATATTCTCTTGCGAATATATAATAATTGCTTATTGCCATGTACCTTTGTCATTTTATACAATATGAGCATGGAGATGTTTGGTTTTGTTTACATCCTGCGGCGGAAATTGTTAATTTCAACAAAAGCTTATAACGAGTATCATGTACGACGGATTTGCCAGGCATCGATTTGATGGTTTCCTGCCACGATTTGCTGTGCAGGCGCACCGGGACAATGGTAAAACCGGTTTTGTCTTTTTTTTGTATTCCCAGGGGCGTCAAATTACCCGGAAGCGGAGTAATCAGCGAGCCGGAGATTAATGTTCTGGAAAATACCAGGTGACTATTACGCAGGTTATAGAAAGTTTACTGCGAGAACAAAAGTATCAATGATACTGCTTATAGCAACGGAACCGATGTTAAACGCAGGAAAATATATGTTATTCCAAGAAGATGTTCATGTAGCGTGTTTGTCTAACTTGGAGTGTGTGAGTAATTGTGGTTGATAACACTGAAGGAGAAAGTCATGAAGAATCTGGTAATGTTGGTTGTTGCGAGCCTGTTTATTTTGTGCCATGGGCAAACCGTTCAGGCTGTAACTGTCGTCCAGGATACATTTACCCAAACCGATGCGCGTGTTGCCGGCGAACCCTTGGACGGGACATTCACGGAAATCGGCAACCGGGAATGGTATAATCGCGCGACCGGCGATCATTACGTTTTTGTTGATCCGGATGGCTTTCCCGGCACGGCGGACGATACTATCAGCCGTGTCGCAGGCTCCACCAGCATACAGGTGGCGCTGGTGGATTATATTGCCAATCCGGCCGGCGAAACCATAACCGTCAGCAGTGATTTATATTTTCCCAATGCCGACACACAACAGGATGGCGCTATTGTTTTTTACCCCACCGGTATAAATGTCGGCGGCGCCGCCAGCTTAAATCTGGATATGTGCACGTTTACCGTGCGAATATACAACAGACAGACCGATATCGATGGCAATTTATGTAACGCCCGGCTGTTGTGTTGGTATGGAGCAACGGAAGTCAATTTGTACACCGAAGTGCAATCCGTCTATGACAATGTCGGCGTAGCCTCGCAACCTTTGGTCGTGGCGTATAACACGGCCACGGGAATACTAAACGTCACTGTTAACGGCGATCCGGTATTTACCAATCTTGACGTTCCGGCCCTGATTACTGGTTGGACGCCGGACATTGCTTACGCGGGATTTTTCCTGACCGAAGGCGGCGCTAATACGCTCGATAATTTCAAGATTGAATCAGACAATCCCCTGCTGAGTCCTCCGACAACGGATGTTGTTCAGAGCGTAGGGACCTCCGACGCCGCACTGAGTTGGATCACCGTGGACGGCGTGGCCTGGCGTCCGACCGTGGACGGCCTGATTCCGGCCCATCACGATTTCGATGCGGAATGGGCGCGTTATCAGGACCCCAACGGTCCTGTGGAATTTGAGTACATGGTGGGCCAGGGCGATCCGTCACCTGCGACCATTGCCGCGGCGAGTCAGCTCACCGCCGACTTTGACCTGAGCACCGGCGTCAACCTGGATTACGACACCAAAGGCCTGGACCCGGTGAGTCGTTACCATTTTAGCGCCGGCGTCAGCACCCATGCCGGTCCGGATGTGGTTATCCTGGTTGATCGCAGCACGGATTACGTATGCAGTGCGGTGGACTTTGACATTGAAGCCCTGGATATCGCCGATAATCCGTTTTTCGGTCAAAGCATCACCGTCTCCTGCGGCGGTTCCGGCTGGAATACGTTCCCCGGCGATATGGGGCAATCAGATCACTATCAAGTAACCGATAATGACCCCCTGACGTTTGAGCAGAAAGAAACCACGACTCGTGAGGAACTTGTGGCGATTGCCCTGGATTATGAGATCGGCTTGACGCTGGGCGGCATTACGGTGGTGCCGCAAAGCAGCAAAATCAGAGTGATGGACGTTTTTGCCCTGCCCGCGACGGGTGGAACGCCCTGGGATGAAACCTCCTGCCAGGCGGGCGTATTTCTTTACGGAGACCTTGATAAAGACTGCGATGTTGACCTGGATGATTTTGCCATTTTGGCGCAAGGCTGGCTCGGATGCAATGACTTGTTTGATCCGACCTGCTGGAACTAAACGATGACATTACGTTGGCGAACAATTTGTTAGTTACGAATGCCGCTCATGGTTCAGCGAAGGAAAAAGAACCATGAGCGGCATTCCGGTTAAAACCTGACGTATTCAGGAAAGGAGAATTGGAAAATGTGTAAGAAAAGTGTTGTGTTGGCTGTGTGTCTGTGTGTTTTGCTTATCGGTCAAAATGCCTTTGCCTACCTGATTGTGGAGGACACATTCACCCAGACAGAGGAACGGGTCAATGACCAACCTTTGGATGGAACCTTTACGGAGGTTGGCAACCGTGAATGGTACAACGGCACGGTCAGCGATCGTTACGTCTTTATTGATCCTGATGGCGTACCCGGCAATGCGGACGATGCGATTCGCCGCACTTCGGGCACGACCCGCATGTGGGTGTCGCTGGTGGATTATGTTCCCGCTCCGGCCGGCGAAGCCATGACCGTCAGCAGCGATTTATATTTCCCCAATGCCGATAATGCTCGGGATGGCGCTATCGTTTTTTATCCCAGCGGTTCCAATGTCGGCGGCACCGTCGGTCTGGTTTTAGACGATTGCACCTTCGCCGTCCGGATATACAACAGACAGACCAATATTGATGGTGTTTTAGGGAACGCCCGGTTGTTATGCATGGGCGAGGGAATGGAAGTCAATCTGGTCACCGAAGTGCAATCCATCTACGACAACGTCGGCGTAGCCTCGCAACCGCTGGTCGTGGCGTATGACACCGCCACGGGATTGCTGAACGTCACCATTAACGGCGATGCGGTATTCACCAATATTGACGTTCCCGGCCTGATTACCGGTTGGACGCCGGATATTGCTTATACCGGATTATTCCTGACCGAAGGCGGCGATAATACGTTCGACAATTTCCGGATTCAATCGAGCGTGCCCGAACCGGCAACGATGCTGCTGCTGGGACTTGGAGGATTGGGCTTGCTACGACGGCAAAAATAGCGATAGTTTGTTCCTGTTGCGGCCGATAGATTGTATGAAGTTCAAGCTTCGGGATGTGCTGTCTAAGATACAGTAGTGGCGCGGGCATCTTTCCCTTCGGCTTTTTCGCATCGCAAACACAATTGACGATATGAAAAAGCACGGGTAAGATGCCCGTGTCGTCTTTGAGAAACACGTCCTAAAGGCCTAAGCTCCGGACACGTATTTTCTTGCAACAGATACGAGTTAGTTCCTGTTGCGGAAGGATATGAGTTGGGAGTTCAGCCTTCAGGCTGGCCGTTTTTTCGCGCCAAAATGGCGTTTTTCATAAGGCCAAGCTGAAGCTTGAACTCCAAACGGCTTTTCCGCAACAGATACGAGTTAATAACAGCAGATACCGCGTAATGTAATTACATATGGGAAAACATACGCATAAAATAATACCAAATGGAAGATAATCTCATGCAAAGCTATCTGCAAACCGAGAACCATACTCCTTTAAAACCCGCCTATAAGGTCATTGATGCACACAACCATCTTTGGGGCCAAGGTAAACCGGAACGGATAGTGCAGACCATGGATAAAGTGGGGGTGGTAAGCCTCTGCGACGTGACGGCCAACGCCAGGATAGCCTTTGCCGGTGGAGGGTATCAACTTCAACCCGGAGATATCGAAGATTTCTTTTCTCACTATAGCGATAAATATCCCGGTAGATTTTATTGCTTCACACTGGCGGAATTTGCCCGACCGGCGGATAAACCCCTTTTTCGGGACGCCGCCCGTTTTGTTGCCGATTCCATCGCCACTCTTGAGAACCATGTTCGGCGCGGCGCACGCGGACTGAAAGTTCTCAAGGAACTGGGACTACGTTATCGTGACGCCTC
>JAFGBA010000343.1 GCA_016933395.1 Sedimentisphaerales bacterium
GATTGAGGGCCATAAAACTTGTGTATTGTAAGTGCTTCTATTTTGGAATCTTACAACACGAAACTGTCCAAGTAGAAACGGCACTAGGCTTGGGCGGCGATGACTTCCTCGACGTCGGGAACGCGCTGTTTGAGATGGCGTTCGATGCCCATTTTGAGGGTCATGGCCGCACCCGGGCAGCCCTGACACGCACCCTGGAAGCGGATTTTTACCTTTTTGCCTTCGATGCCAACCAGTTCACAGTCGCCGCCGTCGCGCTGGAGCATGGGGCGGATTTCGTCGATGCCTTCCTGGACTTTTTGTTCAAATGTTTTTTCTTCGGCCATGTCGGTCTCCGATCAGGATTTTATATTCATTTTTTAAGATTGTAGGGTTTTTGGGATTAACTATCAAGCACGCATAAATAACTATTTCTCCACGTCCTTGCGGCGGGCGAAGCCGAAGATGTTCAGGTCTTCATCGCGGGAGGCGTGGGCAAGGCGATCGGCTACGAAGGCGGCGTCCACGATAACTTTTTTCTCGCCGGCGTCAGGGGCGTCGTAGCTGATTTGCTCACAGACCTTTTCCATGACGGCGTAAAGGCGGCGGGCTCCGATGTTCTGTTGCGAATTGTTCAACTCGAAGGCCTTGGCGGCAAGGGCTTTAACGCCATCGTCGGTAAAGGTCAGCTTGACGCCGTCGGTTTCCAAGAGGGCTGTCTGTTGGCGGGTGAGGGCGGTGTGCGGTTCAGTGAGGATGCGGACGAAGTCATCCTCGTCGAGGTCCTTGAGTTGCACACGGATGGGAAAACGACCCTGAAGTTCGGGCATGAGGTCGGAGGGTTTGTTGCGGCTGAAGGCCCCGGCGCCGATAAAGAGAATATGGTCCGTCCGCACCATACCATGACGGGTGTTGACGGTGGTGCCTTCCACCAACGGCAACAAATCACGCTGAACTCCTTCGCGGGAAACATCCGGGCCGTGTATCTCGCCGCCACAGATTTTGTCAACTTCGTCGAGAAAAACTATACCGCTCTGCTCGGTGCGGGCGATGGCCTCGGCGAGGAGCATATCCTGGTCGATGAGCTTGTCGAGTTCCTGCTGGAAGAGCACCTGGCGAGCCTCGGCAACGCTGGCGCGGCGGCGAGCAGTACGGGTGGGCATGATCCGCTCGAAGAAGTTCTGCATCTCCGGCTCCATCTGCTCCAGGCCGATATTGGAGAAGATATTGACCGGCATGGCCTTTTCTTCGACGTTGATTTCGACCTTGCGATCTTCCAGACTGCCGGCCTGCAATTGCTGGCGGAGTTTGTCGCGGGTGCGCTGATGGCGCTGAGCTTCCTGTTCGGCTTCATCGCTGGTGTGGACAGCGGTAGTCATGGGCAGTGGCAGGAGAGCGTCAAGGAGGCGTTCTTCAGCGGCGGTACGGGCAGCAGCTTCATATATTTCCGCCTGTTCAGCGCGGACGATATGAATGGCGCGTTCGAGCAGGTCGCGGACAATGCTATCGACATCCCGGCCGACGTAGCCGACCTCGGTGAACTTGGTGGCCTCGATCTTGATAAACGGGGCGTTCATCAGGGCCGCCAGCCGCCGGGCGATTTCGGTCTTACCCACACCGGTTGGCCCAACCATAATGATATTCTTGGGAGCAACCTCGTCGCGGATGTCATCGGGCAACTGCTGACGACGCCAGCGGTTACGCACGGCAATGGCGACGGCACGCTTGGCCTCATCCTGGCCGATGATGTATTTATCCAGTTCCGCGACCACCTGCCGCGGGGTGAGTTCGATGTTCTTTTTCATATCAAATATCCTTCCGGATTTTATGTCGGTCCACATTGTGTCATGCTGAGCAAAGCGAAGTATCTCTCTTTATCGGTAAGAGAGACCCTTCGCTACGCTCAGGGTGACAAGCCGTTATCCCGCCAGGATTGCGAGGTATCAGCAGGCTCCTTATTGTCTAGTTGTCGTTGGCGCAGTTGGCCACAGGCGGCGTCGATGACCGCCCCGCGCGATCGGCGAACATGCACGTTGACGCCCTGTTCGCTAAGCCGTTGGGCGAATCGGGCCACCGCTTCGGTGTCGGCGGCGCGAAAATCCGTGTCGGCGACGTTATTATAGTTTATCAGGTTGACATTGCAACGCGAGCTTCTCACCCGGCGGGCCAGCAAGTCGGCATGAGCGAGGCCGTCATTGACACCGGCCAGGAGGATATATTCCAGGGTGACTTCGCGGTGAGTCTGGTCATAATAGGCGTTTATCGCAGCGAATAGTTCATCGAGCTTATACCGACTAGCAATAGGGATTAGGCGACTGCGAAGGTTGTCATCGGCGGCGTGAAGGCTGACGGCGAGAGTTACTTGCAGCGATTCGGCGGCGAGGCGGAGAATACCGTCGGGTAAACCGACTGTGCTGATAGTGATATGGCGAGCGCCAATATTCAAGCCCCACTCGGCGTTAAGCGTACGAAGGCCATGCATCACCTCATCATAGTTCAACATCGGTTCGCCCATACCCATCACCACGATGTTACTGATACGACCGCTCTCATCCAACTGATCGGCAGCCCAAAGCACTTGTTCGACGATTTCACCGGCGGTGAGGGATCGCTGCAAGCCCCCCTGCCCGCTGGCGCAAAAGCTGCACTGGACCGGGCATCCCACCTGGCTGGAAATGCACACCGTCTGGCGCGGATCATCCGGAATAAGGACGGTTTCACAAGCGACGCCATCGGGAAAACGCAGCAGAAATTTAATGGTTCCATCGGGAGCTTTTTGTAACAGTTCAATTTGGCCTTGTCGGAGAGCGTAATTCTCAGCTAAAACAAGCCGTAGCGATTGAGGCAGGTTACTCATGGCCGACCAATCAAACACACGATGCTGATAGACCCAGTCCATCACCTGGTCAGCGCGATAAGTGGGTTGGTGTAATTCCGCCAACGCTTGTCGTAACGTCTCGAGAGTAAAATCCAACAAGTGGCGTTTCACGAGGTTACAACGCCCCCCTGTCGAAGATGGAATCGTAGAGTTTCATGGTTTCGGACATTTGGGTGCGGGTGGAGAGATAGGCCGAATCGATAACAGCGACCAGTGGCAGATGGTCCACAGCGGGACTGACGGCTTTGATTTGCGAATCGGCGATGCAAGCGGCGATATGGGTGAGTTCTTCGGCCTGAGCCTGGGCAGGTGTTTTAACCTTGCAGCGATAGCGTTCTTGGGGCTGTCCGCTTGCGTCGAGACATTTTACACCGGCGGCGTCAGCTTCGATGGCGCCTTCCGTACCGAAAATTCGCAAACCTTCGCGCTCGATGCCGACCATCCAGCCGCATTGCACGGCGCCGGTGACGCCTTCGGAAAAGCGCATCAGCAAGGCCGCGGCGTCTTCGGTACGGGATGGCGGCAATACTCGCTTGCTGCATTTGGCCGTGCTGAGGCCGTAAATACGCTCGGGAGCGCCGAAGAGCCACATTAGCATATCCAGCGGGCAGTAACCTGCGTGCAGCAAGGCCCCTCCACCGGCGAGGATGGGATCGCCGCGCCAATCCAGTTGAGCGGATAAATCCGTGAAACATTCGGCATGGGCGAGATAAACGTCGCCAATGCGGTTTTGAGCAAGGATGTCTTTGACATGCCGGTATGCCGATAAAAACCGCCACGGGGCACTGACGAAAAAACGCCGATTAGTCTTGGCCGTCATATCTGTAAACTGCTTCGCCTCTGGGAGGTTGCGGCCGAGAGGTTTGCTTTTGACGATATGGGGGACGTTTTGCGCCGCCGGCGGCAGGCATTCGGTAAGTTGCCACGTAGGCGCAGCTAGAAAAACCACGTCCATTTCCACTTCCACAAGCAGACGGCGATAATCATCGTAGGCGGCAACCTGATATTCCGAGGCGACTTTATCGGCGGCGTCTTTATCGCGGTCGGCCAGGGCTACGAAGGCGTACGCTTCCGCGTGGGAAAGCTCCTGGGCGAGGAGCCGTCCTTCTGATGTCATCCCAATAATTCCTGCTCGTAATGGATTCATACGTCTATATCCCCCTACCTTACCCGTAAATCAATGCTGTGTGTTAATGCTATGGACATCCGCAAGGGAGAAATTCTACGTCATCCTCCTGAGCTTGCTCCAATTCGGGTCGGTCCAGGTCATTGAGCCGCCAATCCATCGGTAGTAAGACGGCATCGTAGCCGGGCACATCGGCGAGTTGTTCCTGGGTTTTAACCGAAGCCCAGGGCATAACGGCGGCCAAAAGACTTACGCCGGGCGTGCCGTAACGGCGATCGTAATCGGCGATAAACCATTCGCGGCGGTTCCAGATAAGTTCACCGAAAAGTACCCGGTAATTGGCGTGGTCGATTTGCACCCCGGCGCAACTGCCCAGATAACGTTCGACCGCATGGCTAAGCTGCTCATCCAGTCGATCTGTCATATAAATGTCATCCGTTAATGGCGCATCTCCGCGCCGCGGTCCCGCCAATGTGAAAGCCGCCCGCCAATCCTCCTGCGTTAAAGTCGCCTTCAAGTCAAACAGATTAAAACTCAAAACCGGAGTCGAAGATGTAAAATATGCCGATAAAATATCGCAATTCGCTTTTTGGACATCAACAAAAGGATATGACTCCAATACGGCGTACAACACGGCAGCGTTGTAAGCATTTATCTTTTCCGTCAGATTACCGTCTGCACCGATTTGCATAACCTTCTGCAAAATAACTGTCGCCTGTTCCTGTTGAGCCAGACGGGCGTAGTCCACACGATTATTATCCGTGATAATGTTGTGAAGAAGCTGTTCAAAAGCGCCATAGGGATCATCGATCATTTGTGATTCCCGTAGTTCTAGCTGTAAGGTACAAGGTGCGTGCCGTGATATAGGATTACAGCCAAATAAGACGATCATGACCAAAAACATGCCGCCTATAAAACAAAATCGCATTTTTCCAGACAACTCTAACATTAAACACACCAAAACATCTATTAACAAACACGGGAACGGGAATGGTTACCCGTCCCCGTGAATTAATTGCCAAACATTGCCATATTGTGAATCATGTGCCTTCCGTGCTGCTGGCGAGGTATTTCACCTGTTCAGGGGTGAGTTTGTCGATGGTCAGGCCCATGCTCTTGAGTTTAAGTTTGGCGACGGTTTGCTCGATCTGGTCGGGCACGTCGTGAACGGCATTAGCAAGTTTGCCCCTTTGTTTGATGCAGTACTCGCTGGCGAGAGCCTGGGTGGAAAAACTCATGTCCATGACGCTGGCGGGGTGTCCTTCCGCGGCGGAGAGGTTAATCAGACGACCTTCGGCCAGAAGATATATCCGCCTGCCTCCGGCGAGGGTGTATTCATCCACGAAATTCCGTACCCCGATACGAACCTTTTTAGATAATTTTCTGAGGCCGGGGATGTCGATTTCGACATCAAAGTGGCCGCTGTTGCAGACAATCGCGCCATCTTTCATCTTGCGGAAGTGTTCAGGACGAAGGACGTGCTTGTTGCCCGTCAGGGTCACGAACAAATCGCCCAAGGGAGCGGCATGAGCCATGGGCATGACGAGGAAGCCGTCCATGGCGGCTTCGATGGCCTTGATGTTATCGATTTCCGTGACGATGACGTTAGCGCCCATGCCTCGGGCCCGCATGGCGCAGCCGCGACCGCACCAGCCGTAACCGGCAATGACCACGCGCTGACCGGCCATGAGGAAGTCGGTGGCGCGGATAATGCCGTCCATGGTCGATTGACCGGTGCCGTAACGGTTGTCGAAAAGGTTCTTGGTCGCGGCGTCGTTGACGGCAATCACCGGGAACATCAGCCTGCCTTCTTTTTCCATCGACCGCAGGCGAATAACGCCGGTAGTGGTTTCCTCCATAGAGCCGATAATGTTGGCGGCTTCCTTGCGGCGTTTGGTGTGGAGGGTGTTCACCAGGTCGGCGCCGTCATCCATAGTCACATTGGGCTTATGGTCAATGGCGGCGGTGAGGTGCTTGTAAAAGATGGCGTTGGTTTCGCCCTTGATGGCATGAACGGCGATGCCGAAATCCTTGACCAACGAAGCGGCGACGTCATCCTGCGTACTTAGCGGATTGGACGCACAAAGCAATAGGTCCGCTCCGCCTTCCTTGAGCGTACGGGCTAAATTGGCGGTTTCGGCCGTCACGTGCAGGCAGGCGCTCATCCGCATGCCTTTGAAGGGTTTATTTTTCTTGAATCGCTCGCGAACCTGTTGCAAAACGGGCATATCCGCGTCGGCCCAAAGAATTCGCTTCTTGCCTCCGCCGGCCAACTTCAGGTTCTTTACATGGTATTTCATTACCGGCCTCCAGTCTGGTGCTTGAATTACCTAACTTACTAAAATTCCGACCGGTACTATAGAAGACCCTAACCCTGACGTCAAGCGTTAAATCCCCTCAAATGAACATGATATGGCGATTTTAGCCTATCATCATATACATCAGTTGAGATATTGCCGCACAAGCTCCGCCCGGGCCATATCGCGCTGTTGCGGTTCCAACGTTGTCCCCCGCAAATGTTGCAAATGCCCTGGTTGGGTAAGAATAAACAATTCGTTGACTACTCCCAGTGAAATATCGGTAATTCGTTCAAGATGTATTCCCAATCGTAACAGACTCAACAGATACTTACACTCATCGGAACTGATCATCCTGGCGTTGCGTAACACCCCCACGGCTCGAAAAATTTTATCTTCCAGCGCCGTGCTGCGATGATGCTGTAAAAATTGACGAGCCTGGCGCTCATACTGCACTGTGGGCACAACCGCATTTTCCATAAGATCACGAATAATCTGCTCTTCTGATCGGCCCAGCGTCACCTGATTGGAAAGCTGATATAAATCGCCCGCCGGCTCTGTGCCCTCACCAAACAGACCCCGCACGGCCAGATTCATGTCCTTCGCCGCTCGGAAGAATTTTTTCATTCGGCCTGTCAGCTTTAACGCCGGCAAATGCAGCATTACCGAAACGCGAATGCCCGTGCCCACATTTGTCGGACAAGCCGTTAAATACCCTAATTCAGACGAAAAAGCGTAACTGATATTCGATTCCAGTAAATCATCCACCCGATTGATGCGTTCATATAGTTCCGTCAGTTGCAATCCGCTGGCGAGTATCTGCATCCGTAGATGATCTTCCTCATTGATCATCAATGTCAGCGATTCATCATGACTGATGGCCACTCCTCGCGCTCCATCTCCCTGCGCGTGCTGTCGGCTGATGAGCTGGCGTTCCTGAAGTACTTGTCGTTCCAGGTTGCCAAGCTCATCCAGCGA
>JAFGBA010000344.1 GCA_016933395.1 Sedimentisphaerales bacterium
AATGGGGTGCAAAAAGATGTACGCAAGCTGGACCTGGATTTTGTAGCCTACAACGGCGTCGATAATAACTATGTTTTTTCTCCGACCATCGGCAGAACATTGGAATGGGATTCCTGGCACACCGTGACCATCGTTATCGATCAATACGCTGATCATTACGTATCCATAACGGTCGATGGTGTTGAAGAGGACGTTTCGGCCCATCCGTTGCCGCGCAACAATGATGGCGGCGTATGGAAACGGGGCCGGCTTATCGACGCAATTTCAGCGGGCGTGATCGCCAACGGCCAATCGAGTGATGATATCTATTGGGACAATGTGTCGCTGACAAAGGAATGCAGCCTGACGGCCGATCTTACCGGCGATTGCATCGTGAATCTCGAAGACCTGGCGATACTGGCATCTGAATGGTTAATCGGTGCATGAAACATCAATTTTATAATAGTTGTAACCATTGCAGATAAAGGGTGTTAGCTCAAATCCTGCCTTTGGGTTGATGTTAAGTATTTTTGTTGCCGGGTTTTATAGCATTGCATCAGGAGATCAACGAGGGTAAGATATTGTAGTATGGTATTTGGCGAAGTGGAGTTGAGAGAGAAAATTAGCGGGGAATCTCAAATTCTCTTCTATCCTTCGATTTAGAGAAGAAGAGGCATATCCGGAGGTTTGTTTATGAGCAGGTTAAAAGTTTATTGTCGCTCGGTGGGATTTATTATTTTGCTGAGTATTCAGATGGCTTCGGCCCAATCAGCCAAGAATGTTATTTTAATGATTAGCGATGGCCAGGGCTTTAATACCATCACAGCTACCGACTATTATACCGGCACACCGGCGGTTTATAGTTCATTTAATGTCAAGTTCGGCGTGAGAACCAACTCAGCCAACACCCCGGAATACGACCCTGTCGGTATGGCCGGTAGTTTCACCTATGCCAAGGGTGGTTATACCGATTCCGCGGCAGCAGCGACGGCGATGTTTTCCGGGGTAAAAGTAAATGATGATCGCATCAACGTGGCCAATGACGGCACACCGTTGCAAACGTTTTTCGAACAAGCCGCCTGGGCCGGTAGGAGCATTGGCGCTATCTCCAGCGTTGAGTTGTCCCACGCCACACCGGCAGCGGTTTATTCTCACAATTATAATCGCGACTACTACGAAGAAATCGCCAATGAAGGAATCTATGGTAGCAACCCTAATAGCCATAATGCTTTTTACGATGCCGGAAATTATAACGGCAATTTCAAAGTGCTGATGGGCGCCGGCCATCCAGACTACACCAATAATAATACCTACGATCCCAGCGTCTCTGACGCCTACATCGGTGGGATGGCCACATGGGCGGATATCACCGACGGTAGTACCCCCAACGGCTGGACTCTGGTGGAAGACAAGCTTGACTTCCAGAACCTGATGACCGGCCCGACGCCCGACAAGGTGCTGGGACTCGCCAAGGTGAATCAAACCTTACAGAATTACCGCAGTGGCGCATCTTCAACCGATCCTCCCTATGATGATCCCCTTAACAGCAATGTCCCCACATTAGTGGAAATGACCCGCGCCGGTCTCAATATCCTCGACAATGACACCGATGGCTTTGCCCTGATGATCGAAGGTGGAGCGGTGGACTGGGCCAATCATAATAATCGATTAGGCCGAATGATCGAAGAGCAGATCGACTTCAACAACGCCGTCCAGGCTGTGGTGGATTGGGTCAACGCCAGCAGCAACTGGAACGAGACGCTGCTCATCGTTACCGCCGACCATGAAACCGGCCATCTCTGGGGTAATGGCACGGCCGGAACGTACTTTGATGTTAACACTAACGGCATCTATGATGCCGGTGTTGACTATCCGCACGTCGGGGATAACGGCGTGGGCAATTTGCCCGGGGCCGGCTACTTTTCCGGCAACCATACTAACGCTTTGGTGCCGCTGTTTGCCTTGGGAGCGGGTAGTGAATTGCTCGCGAGTTACGTGATAGGCACGGACGACAATCTGTCCGGTTATTACAATCTCGACAGCGCCTGGACGGGAGCATATATCGATAATATTTCGATTTATAACGTGATGATGGAAGCCAGTAATGTTCCTGAACCCCTCACGCGGGTGTTCCTGAGTCTGGGCGGTTTGTTGCTACGTCGCTGCTGTAAAAGGTAAGTTATATCATTTACGATATCATATCGCTCGGGTACATATAATAAGGCTTGAAGGAAAAAGTTATTTTGTTTTCCCCAATAATCGCAGTAAACCATCAAGGATGGTCAAAGGATGAGGTGGGCAGCCGGGGATGAAAAGATCAACGGGCACGATGTTATCGGCGCCGTTATGAACCTGGGGGTGATCTATATAGGGACCTCCTGAAATGGCGCAGGCCCCAACGACAATAACGATTTTGGGATCAGGCACGGCTTCATAGGTTTTTTGCAGAGCCAGGTGCATATTTTCGGGAACCGGGCCGGTTATCAGCAAGCCGTCGGCGTGGCGGGGAGAAGCGACAAATTGAATGCCAAATCGGCCCAAGTCAAAGACAACGGTGTCTAATACATTGGTGTCGGCTTCGCAGGCGTTGCAACCGCCGGCGGAGACTTGCCGCAATTTCAAGGACCGGCCAAAAAGACGCTTGATGTTTTTATCAAGTAAATCCGGGATTTTTAATGCACCATCACAATGCAATTCTTTGCGTGACTGCGCCGCCAGACGATGTTCCCGGCTGAAGGTTATCGCCTGATGAGGGCACGCCTCCGCACATTGAGCACAAAACAGGCAGCGTCCCATATCAAGGGTTAAAGCGTTATTTTCCTTTTTTAAGGCGCTGGTGGGACAGACCTCCAGGCATTGCCGGCAATCCGTCGGGCAGCCTGCCGCGTCAATAACCGGCTTGCCGCAAAACCGTTCCGGTAGTTCGGGCATGGTTTTCGGATACCCAATCGTTCGATGCTTTTGCTGGCGTCGCGCCAGTAATGGTTTGATCATGTTTTTACCTTAAAGGTCGTGTCCGCAATAGGACAAATCAAAACTCTTATTGCACAACGGGAAATCGGAAATTTGCTGGTTCCTTAACGCCATCGCCAGTCCCGTCCAGTTATGGAACGAGGGATCAACGATTTTATAATGACGGAAAATACCCTGGGAATCCGTTATACCGATGTGGCATATTTCACCACGCCAGCCTTCCACGAGACTGACGCATAATCTATTGGGTATAAGCGGTTTTGTGGCGGTTATTACCGGTCCCTCCGGAAGCATGTTCATCTGATCAATAATAAAAGCGATGGATTTTTGTATTTCCAGCCAGCGAACATAAGCGCGAGCGAAAACGTCACCACTATGCCATGTGGATACGGGTATATGTGAGAATCGGTAAACGCCGGCGGGGAAGTTATATCGGCAATCCATCTCCAGGCCGCAAGCACGGGCCGGAACACCGACCAGACCCAGTTCGCGGCATATCTGCGGTGTGAGCGCACCGGCTTCTTCAAAACGCGCCAAAACCGATGGTGTGTTCCACAGCAGTTCCACAGCAACCGTGACGTCTTTTTGGAATCGGTAAAATCTATCCAAAAATGTGATTGAAAGCGGCGAGGTGACATCAAAACGCACGCCACCGGGTTGAATCAGGCCGCGTCCGAAACGATTGCCGCAAAGCAGGGCGGTCAAATTGAGAAAATCGCCGCGGATCCGACCACAAAACGACGCTGTGGGCAGATAACCGATGTCACCCGCCAGTGCCCCCAACCCGCCGGTATGGTTGGCCAGTCGTTCAAGTTCCAAAGCAATGCCGCGTAATGACTCCGCTCGAGGGCTGGTCGGCGTCTGTCCCAGCGATTCGACCAGATGACTATAGGCTGTGGTATGGCCGATGGTAGTGTCGCCGGCGAGTGTTTGCATATAAGGCAGCGTGCGTTTGTTGGGGCCGCCGCACACTGCGCGTTCGACGCCGCGATGCTGATACCCCAGCGATATTTCCAGATGCAACACGTTCTCACCGTGGCATTGGAAACGAAAATGGCCCGGCTCGATGATGCCGGCATGAACGGGACCGACGGCGACTTCGTGGATTTCTTCGCCTACGACGGTGTAAAAATCCGTCACGCACGGAAGTATGGATTCTCCGGCTTTTCGATTCCAAGCGTCCCGACCCGGGCGATAACCTGGGTGGAAGCGAACCGGTTTAAGCCATGGATGGCTCAGCGGCTTAATTGCCCATTGTTCGGCAATTTCCCGTTCAAATAAATGCGCCTGGGGGCAATCCGGCGTCAGGGCCGGGTAAGTGTCCGCGGTCTCTGCCGATAACACGTAAAGTTCACCGGCATTGTCGTCAGCCAGAAGGGCATAAAGAAAAAACCGTTGGTCGTGCGTCGGCGCTGCGAATAGCGCCGCGATGCGTTGGCCGTTGGCGACGGCGTCTATAATGGTATTTCTGAATACAGCAATATCCAGTACCGGAATTTGTCCAATCTCAAGGGGCCGGCAATTGAAAATGGTTATGGTATTGGCGAGGGGCATATTAAAACCCTCCGATAGCGGTCGCCGCATCGTGCAGCAACCGGCTGAGCATGGGCGGCAGGTATAAACCCAACATCAGCGACAAAATTCCCAGGCTCGCCGGCGGGATTATCGTCAGGATGGAATCCGTTTTATGATTTATACATAACTCTTCACTTCGACGCCCTTGCGCCATATTTAAAAAGGTCATGGCCATGCCGATGAAGATCAGGGCCAGAATTCCCAGAAAAGCGATGGCGACGCCCATGTGTCCCTGATCGAGTATGGCTTTAACAATCGTGAATTCACTGAGGAAAATGCCGAAAGGCGGCACGCCGGTAATCGCCAAAAAGCCCGCCACCCATAAAACTCCCGTTGCCGGAATGCAGGATAAAAGCCCTTTGACATTCGCCGCCGTTTTGGTTTTATACGCTGCGAGGATATTTCCGGCGGCCAGAAACAACGTCACCTTGACTAAAGAGTGATTGACGGCGTGAAGCATAGCTCCGAAGGTGGCGCCCGCCCCGATGCCTACGCCCAACGCCAGGATGCCGATATGCTCGACGCTGGAATACGCCAGCATACGTTTATAATCCGGTTGGCCCAGGATATAAACAGCCGCCCAACCCATCGATAGCAGCCCGAAGATAACAAATAATTCCTGGCAAAAGGAGGCCAACTCCGCGGCGCAACACACCTGATAACTGCGCAATATGCCCAAAAAGGCGCAATTTAAAAGTGTGCCGGACAGCAAGGCGGAAATCACCGAAGGCGCCTCACTATGAGCATCCGGCAGCCACGTATGCAGGGGGGCAAGCCCCATTTTAACGCCGTAGCCCACCAGGAATAGTAGAAATGCGGCTTTGAGCCAGGGAGCGTTCAGGGTATGACCTTGCCGGACAAGGTCGCTTAAGATTATCGCGGTTTTCTCCGATGTCGAAGCGGCAATCACCAGAAAGTAATTACCCAGCAGCGCCAAAGCGATGCCCACCGAACAAATCAGCAGGTATTTCCAGGTCGCTTCCAGAGAATGGCGATTGCGATGAAAATAAATCAGTGTGGCGGTAGCCAACGTGGTGGCTTCCATCGCCACCCACAATACCCCAAAATGATGGCTTACCATGACCAGCGTCATGGTGGCCAGAAAAGCGTTGAGGCAGGCGCAAAAGATGGCTTCCGGCGTGTTGGGAAAAAGCGTGTCGTCGCCAGCGTCGCTGGTTTTTCGGCGCGATTCGCCGCTCAGATAGCCCACGGCGTAAAATGCGCATGTTAAAAACAGAATGCTGGTGATGGTTAAAAATAACAGCCCCAGTTTATCCAGCGCAAACCATCCATTATGCAGTGGGGCGGGTTCATGAATCCACGCGGCTAGCGTTACGCCGGTATGCCCCGCGACCGCGATGATCAGAATCATGCGGCGGAGGACGTCATGCCGCACCAGCAGGGATAAAACCGCCGCCAGCGTCGGGATTAACAGCAATGCAAGAATCATAGTCTCAAGTCCTCAACCGCGTCAGTTTATCCGTATCAATATGATCGAATTCCCGGTTTATGTGGAATATGGCGATACCCATGACGAACACCGCCACAAAAACATCCAGAAGAATGCCCAATTCGATTTGGGTGGGTTGTTTTTCCACCAAAATCGCGCCGAAGCAGGAAATGCCGTTTTCCAGCACCAGATATCCCAGCACCTGAGTCAGGGCTTTTTTTCGGCTGATAATAAGAAACAAGCCGGTCATAATCGTGAAGAACGCCACGGGTGCGACCAGTGAAGACGCTGCCGTGCCGGGCAGAGGCAAATGGGCGCCAAAGGCCAGGCTGACGACCAGCATCACCACGCCCGCCGCCATGGACGTGCCGAAACCGATAAACGGTTCGACTTCACGATGTTCCTTTAAATCACGGAGCAACTTTATCAGGATGGCCGGGAATACAATCCCTTTTAACCCGATAATAACGAGGGAGAAAGAGATTAGATGCGGTTCCGGACGCCAACCATTCAATATCAGCGGCAGCACTCCCAGCATAACGCCCTGAATCGCCACGACACGGATGCAGGTGCGCAGTCGGCTCAATCCCAGCAACATCAGGTTGACCAGGACCAGAAGAATCATTATGACATCTACGCCTGTTGTATTCATGCCATCACCGCATAACCAGCATTAAGGCCAGGACGGAAAGGGCAATCGCCCCAATCAAAAATACCGGCACATGTAAAAGTCTTAACCGGGCCATGGACGATTCGATGATGCCCACCAGCACCGCCAGCCCCAACATAGAAAGCATTGTTACGGCGCCATCCAGCAACACATTGCCGCTGCGGCAAGGAACCATGATACCGATGAATAACATTCCCAGCAGCCACAGTTTTAACGCCGCGGCATAAAGGATGCATCCCAGGTCCGGGCCGCTATGATCGAGGATCATCACCTCATGAATCATCGTTAATTCCAGGTGTGTGTTGGGATCGTCGATGGGGATGCGGGAATTTTCCGCCAGAAAAACGATGAGAATGGCCGTGCCCGTTAATAGCAGCGCCGGTCCGGCGGTGAGCCAAGCGTCCGTATTGAGCCCCGCGAATATCTGGGAAAGCGAGACATGTCCCGTGAATTTCGCCGCTGTCGCCAAACCGATTAGCAACGCCGGTTCCGCCAAGGCCGAAAAAATAACTTCCCGGCTGGCGCCCATACCTTCAAAGCTCGATGCGGTGTCCAACGCCATCAGGACGGTGAAAAATCGCCATAATCCCAACAGATAAGCGAACACCAACAGGTCGCCTTCAAAGGAAATAGCCGCGGGCTGTCCGCCAAAAGGAACCAGCAGCAGAGCCGCCACCGCCGCCGCCAGGCCGACCAGAGGCCCTGCCCGGAATATCCAGGATGTGCACCGGCTATAAACTACCCCTTTACGCAGCAGTTTCCACAAGTCATGGTAGGGTTGCAGAATGGGTTGGCCGTTTCGCCCGGCAAAAACCGCCTTGGTGCGGCTGATGACGCCCAACAGCAGCGGAGCCATGAACAGGCCCAGCAGGGGATTCAGGAATTTGACGACCGCTTCCATGCTACATGAGCTTCCATATTAAAAGAATCCACAACGTCAAGGCGATGTATAAAATGTAAAGCTGCACCCGCCCGTGCTGGAGCCATTGCCAGCGGGAAAGAACCCAGCGGATTCCCATAAAGGCAGGCTTGAACAGATATTTTTCACTACCGTCTTCGGTATCCGTGTGAAATGTTGTCGCCGCGGGGAAAAGTTCCTGGGGACGCGAGTCCGGCTTGCGGGTTCGCAGCAGGAACCGGAACAGGTCAACCAGCGGCTGGGCGAACGATGTCGCCGTATATTGCATGCGCGAGGTGGGCCGGGCGTAACCACAATCCCAGGTGACGGATTGCCGGACGCTGCGGCCGCGCAGCAGCAGGAATCGCACTAAAGCTAAAATGGCCGCCACGCTCGCAAACAGCAGAGACATCTTCACAAAATACCCCAGCGAACTTGCCGCCGTCGCCAGATTCGCCTGAATAGCGGACAATTCCATGGGCGCCAGCGCTGCAATGACATGACGCATTGACGTGATGACCAGTGGTGAAAATACCCCCAGCAAGATGCAGCCCGCCGCCAGAATCAGCATGGATGCCTTCATGCCCGGCCCGGTTTCATGGGCGTGTTCGGCGTGGTCGCTGCGGGGGAGACCTAAAAAGATAACGCCGAAGGCCTTGGTAAAACAGGCCAGCGCCAAGCCGCCGATAAGGGCCAGGCCGCCGATAATGATAATCGCGATGATCGCATGGTTAAGTCCTTCGCCCATATCGTTGCGGAAGACGCCCAGATAAATCAAAAATTCGCTGGCAAAACCATTTAACGGCGGCAATCCGGAAATGGCGGTCGCCCCAATTAAAAAAGTAATCGCTGTCCACGGCATACGTTTGCTTAACCCTCCCAGCAAATCGATATGGCTGGTTTTACATCCGTGCAACACCGCTCCCGCCCCCAAAAACAGCAATCCCTTGAAAACGGCGTGATTCATCACATGGAACAGGCCGCCGGCGAAACCCAACACGGTCAGCATCGGCGAATGGATATGAACGCCCAATAAACCGACGCCAAGCCCCATCGTGATAATGCCGATATTTTCCACGCTATGATAAGCCAAGAGGCGTTTTAAATCATGTTGCGCCAGGGCAAAAAGCACTCCCAAGACACCGGAGGTGACGCCGATAATCATTAACGTCCAGCACCACCACGCTGGCGGCGGTCCCAACAGCGTTAGTGTTCGCACCAGCCCGTAAATACCGGTTTTTATCATCACGCCGCTCATAACGGCGGAGACGTGGCTGGGCGCTGCCGGATGGGCGTGCGGCAGCCAGACATGCAGGGGCATAAAGCCCGCCTTGACGCCAAAACCGACCACTGCCAGGAGGAATAGCGTCCCGGTCAAAGAAGGTGAAACAGCGGTAATCCGGTCGAAATCCAGCGAATCGCCCTGCCCGGCCAGCAGGATAAAAAACACGATGAGAAACGCCGTGCCGATATGGGCGGCCACCAGGTAAATCAAGCCCGCTTGGCGCACCGCCGGGCGTTCATATTCGAAGGTGACCAGGAAAAAGGACGCAATCGACATGACTTCCCAGGCGACCAGAAATAACATCCCATTGCGGGCGACTACCACGGCCATCATGCCCGCCAGCAATAGATTATAAAAGAACAAGGGAACACCGAGATTTTTCCGATCCCGATATGCCAACAGATACTCCCGGCCATAAATAGCAGCAATGATGAATAAAACCAGTATTGGAATTAAAAAAAACGCCGAAATCGCATCTATTTGGAAGAAAAAAGAACCAAACGGCACACTCCAGTTACTTCGCCAGGACAGTGTCTGACCGCTGAAAAATACTTTCGTCGCGGGGACAAGGGCGATACTGCCGCCGATGATCGCACCGACGCTGCCCCAGAATGATGACCATTTCGGCTTGTGACCACTGAAAAGAGATAACACACCTCCCCCTAAAATAATAATTAAACCCCAAAAAAAGAATGACATTTGATATTATTCCTTGGCCTCATCGGCAGATTGCCGGGGTAAATGAGCCTCAATTTGCCGAATTGCCGAAAAAATTTCATCCCGTCCGCCTTGTTGCGTGAGAATGCTGCGAAAATCACCATCCTGAAGGGCGTATGCCAAACGGGACAGTAAATGTAAATGTATTTTCACCGTAGGGCTTACCAGGGTAAATAGGCAATGCACCGGTTTGCCGTCCAGAGCGTTGAAATCAATGGCTTTTTCCAGAAAACACAGCGAAATCACCGGATCGGTAATATGTAATATAATCGGATTACGTACGTGCGGAATGGCGATGCCATCACCGATAGCTGTGGACGCCATGGCCTCCCGCGCCAGCAGCGTCTGGAAAAGAAATTCCCGGTCCACTTCCGCTGGTAGCTTCATTAGTCCAACCACGCTTTTTATGGCCGCTTCCTTATTACCGCCTTCGGTACGGTAATAAATACCCCCGGCTTTCAGGGCTTCGCTAAGGCTGCAACCCAGTTTGGGGAGGTCTTCCGGCTCGCGAAACAGGTTTAGCGAGACATGCATCTGCCGCGATGTCGCCCATTCCAGCAATTCTCCCCGGTTAAACCGGTAATGCTCGCCTACTTTATAGGCGGGTAAAGTCCCCTTTTTAAGCCATCGGTATATGGTTTTTTCATTTACTTTAAGAAGACCAGCCACATCTTTTACCGTAAGTTGCATACTTTTTACCGGAGAGAAAAATAAACAAACTCAGGACAAACGCGGACATATTATGTATAGTGTCAACTAATGTCAAGGCTATTTGAATTAGATTACGGAAGTAACCTTCTGGAAATCGATAATATATTTCCGGGGAATTAGCTATATTCTTGACTTTGAATCATTAAACCACATTGCCGGGCAGGGCATTACCTGCAGCATTGGAGGCGATTACTCTGTATTCTATTCTTTCTGTGGGCGGAGCGGGCAGAACCACCAGTGTGTCGTAAGTAATCTCTACCAGACGCCAGGGCGTCGGACCCTCGGGCGTGATGGTACGAGCTTGCACCAGCCAGCAGCGGACCGGACCACCGCCGGCGCCTTTACGCCAAGTGAGTTCCACGCCGTCTTCTCTATGCCGGGCGGAAAGCTCTTTCGCCTGGGTGGGGGGCAACAGGGTGCCGCCTTGCCGCCGGGCGCGCCAGCCGATCTCGGCGAGTTTGGCGGGCGTAGCAGCACAATCGGCCTCCGCCCGCTTGACCACGGCGCAGACAGTCTGCGTCAATTGCTCCTGGGCTTGCTGTTTAGCAATAGTGGCGTTCCGGGCCATGACGGCGGCATCTTGCCGGGCGAGATTCGCCTGCTCGAAAGCAGCCAGTTGCGCGGTAACGATGGCCGGATCAATACCGGGAAAAGCTTCGGGGTGCGCGGCCACGCCGCTGATGATCGTGTGGGCCAGGCCGGTTCAGGCCGAATTCGGTGGTGGGAAAACGCCGCATGATATATCTCCTTGCATCAGCAAAATTTTTGAACCACGAAGAGCTACAAAAGAACCATAGGTTCTTTTTATTTTAATAGAGCAATTCTATTTTCGCGAATCTTTGGGGTGATGTAGTCCTGTTTCTATTTAGTTTGATTCATTAAAAGTCCATTATCTTTTCATCAAATATTATGCTTAGGTTTCATACTACCGCGGAATAAATTACTATAATGCCCAGGGCTATAATGCGGCACAAAAAACAATGGAGCGTTAACATCTGGTTATGCCCGACTGCTTGAGGCTGTTTGGAAATTAATGGTGAATTATGGGAAGGGAATGAAAAAACGCCCGTACATGCGTTCTCCCTCAGTGATATTCACCCGAACATTCATTGCTTCATGCGGCGTAAAGGTTTCAACGTGGCTATCGGTATATCCCGCGGACAAGGAAGACTGGATATCGTTTATTTCCGCAAGGCCTGACACCTTCATACTAAACAGGAATTTCCCGAAATTGGCGTGTC
>JAFGBA010000345.1 GCA_016933395.1 Sedimentisphaerales bacterium
CATGGCGCGGAGATTTTCCTCGGCGGACCCTTCGGCAGCACGGTGTTGGGTACGGCCAACGTGATGAGTGCGGCTTGTCTGGCTGAGGGTACGACTGTCATCGAGTCGGCCGCGTGCGAGCCGGAAATCGCCGACCTGGGCAACTTCCTGAATTCTCTGGGTGCGAACATTTCCGGCCACGGCAGCCCGCATATTGTTATCGAAGGTGTCGAGCGGCTGCATGGCGGCGAGCATCGTATTATTCCCGACCGCATCGAGGCGGGCACGTTCATGGTCGCTGCGGTGATGACCAACGGCGAGTTGACTATTAAAAATTGCCGCACCGAGCATTTGATGGCCGTGGTGGACCGACTGCGGTTTATCGGCGTGGAGGTGGAGCCGGTGGGCAGTTGTGCGGCCTGCGTGGCAGGCGCCCGGCGGCTCAACCCGGCGGACCTGACGACCCAGCCCTATCCGGGCTTTCCCACGGATTTGCAGGCCCAGCTCATGGCGCTACTATGCCTGGCTGATGGCAACAGCATCATCACCGAGAAGATTTTCCCCGACCGCTTCATGCACGTGCCGGAACTCAACCGCATGGCCGCCCGCCTCCGCAAGGAAGGCCCGACGGTCATCGTCTCCGGCGTCCGCAAGCTCATCGCCGCCCCCGTCATGGCCAGCGACCTGCGAGCGTCCGCCGCCCTGGTCCTGGCCGGCATGGCCGCCGAAGGCGAAACCGTGATTAACAGAGTCTATCACATCGACCGCGGCTATGAACACATCGAAGAACGCCTCAACGCCGTCGGCGCGAAGATTGTCAGGGAAGCGCAACCAATGTAGTGGTTCCAGTATTTGGTGTCATAAAATTTCAAGTGACAAAACATGAAAGGATTAGCATGAATAAAGGGATTCTATTATTAGCAGTAGGTTTATTGTTGAATGGATGTGTGCAAAATTCCACTCTTCCGCAATCAAACAACCCGACTTTGCAAAACGCCATTATGGATGGAAAGATTTTATTCAAGGCTTATAACGAACAACGTGGGAAAGAGGTAAATAAACCTGTTGTTTTGGAAGCACGGGGAAAAATATCTGATTTCTGTGGTTTTGATTATCAGCCGGTGGTGGTTGAAAAATCTGGGGAAGTTATGGTCTATTTTATAGGTGACACCAAGAATCAAGGCGAGATTGTTTTTGGAAAGCACTATAAAGTTGTCGGAGACGAAGTTATCCCATCAACAAAAACGTGTTATATATTACCCCCGCCGCCACCTGGTGTTAATGCTACGGCGGCATATACCTCTCATCTCTTATCAGCTTTTCCCACTGAGTTTCACGTTTTCTTGTCACTTAAGTATCGTAAGGCAATATATGTACAATGCTCCTCAGGAGTGTGGTGTGTTGATGGTGCGAAGATTACACAAGTGGAATAAAGGCTATTTCGCACTTTCAATTAACTGGTATAAACAAGAAGAAGCAAGTAGGGCGGGCTGTGCCCGCCATTCGAAATTGTTCGTGGAATGCACCCGACCGAATATGGAGTATATACCATGAAAGATCGCATCGAAAAATACATCGCCAAATCCGCTGTTATCAAGATATATACCGATATAGAAGGTGAAGAAGAAGAGTACTATGGCGTTCCTGTTCTGGTTTCGCGTTCATTACTGGCGTTTCAGGAAATTAGAGATTTTCATTTTGATGGATACAGGATCGTTAGGCTGAAGGATATCGTGAAGATCAGAAGAAGTAAGTGCGATGTGGTTCAGGAGAAAATCCTCAAGCACACGGGCGAGTTCGCCAAGTACTCCATACCCGGTTGGCTGCGGGTTGGATCATGGAAAATTCTCTTGAAATCCATCAAGGGCCGGAACTTGTGTATCTGTATCGCCAGCGGGCTGATGGACGTTAACGTGTTTGTCGTCGGCGAGATTTACGCCCTTAAGGATGATGCCGTGGTCTTAAAGAGTTTTGACGCCCACGGAAACTGGTGCAAACCCAAGCACCGAATCAATTACAGTGATATCACCGAAGTATCTTTCGGCGATGAGTACTCGGTAACATTTAATGAATTTGTAAAAAATGGCAAGTAGTGGTGGCGCGGGCATCCTGCCCGCGTTCCTAAGCCCCGGATGACAATCCGGGGTCGAACGCCCTGTGCGTTCTGGTGTGACATGTCAAATCGACCCCCAACTCCCGTTGGGGGCTAAGCTGCGGGTTATCACCCGGGGTCGAATACCCGTGGCACGTATATGGTTGCAGGACTACTGATTTTGCGTATAATGGCGGGATAAGAAAAAATCATTTGAGCATCTGCCGGAACAAAAACAGTGAGTAGTGAATAGGGCGGGCCGCGGGCGCCATTTGTGGCGAGGACGTCTTACGCTTGTATATTGTCGCCAGAAGAGAGATTCTTCGCTTTGCTCAGAATGACAACGTGAGCTTTTCGATAGAGCATTAAAGGTTCTTAATTCAACCGAAGGAGTATGCCAATGTTTCGAAGCAATATTGCGGGTCAAAACCATAGGCCGAGGAAAATCGATCGGCGCGGTTTTTTGACGAAAACGACGGCCGCCGCAGGCGCCCTGGGCGCGTTTACCATGGCGACCAGAAGTGTTCTGGGCGGTGCGGGACACAACACTCCCAATGAAAACGTCGCAGGTGACGGGCAGAGACATGGGCGTACTCTGGATTTATCCAAGGATAATCTTTTTGCCAGTAATTCCCCG
>JAFGBA010000346.1 GCA_016933395.1 Sedimentisphaerales bacterium
ATGCATGAGTTGGGGCATGTGCTGCGGCTTGATCCATTCGTGAATTTGCTCCAGGTTCTGGCCCAGGGGTTGTTCTGGTTTCATCCGCTGGTCTGGCTGGCCAACGGCCGGATTCGCGCGGAACGCGAAAAATGCTGCGATGAATTCGCCATCGCCAAACTTCGCCTGGGGCCGCATCGTTATTGCAGCGCGATTGTGGATGTCCTTATGGCTCAGCATACTTCCCGCCGCGCTGTGCCGACTCTGGCCGTTGCCGGTCCCGTCAAAAACATCGAAGACCGCATCAAAACCGCCCTCACCCCCGGCCGCCGCTTTGCCGCCCGTCCTGCCTGGCGCGCCATCCTCGCCATCACCCTCCTCGCCGCCATTATCGTTCCTACCACGGTTGCCCTTTCTTCTCGACCCGGTGAACGGGTTGAAGTCGAAAAGGTAAGCGACATTCAAGAAATTAAGTCGTATATCGCCATTCTATCCGATGGCACACCGGTGGAACTGCTCGCCGTATGTGAACACCCCAGTGATGCCGGCCCCTGGTGGCGGCCGGATGGATCGACGTATGAAGGTGAGAAAACAGATAAATTTGACTTTGGAGATGCACTTGTTCCCAAAGAAGATGAATTTGTTCGTTTACTTTTGGTGCGTTCACCCTATTGGCCGAAAAATCAAACCTATGCCGATTATAAGGTAGATGGTTGCAATGGATCGGGGTTCTTCCCTCGATGGCAAAAGGATAGTGATATATTAGATTCTACTCAGGCGTTTAACACAAAATTCAAAGACAGCGTATCTTCAACATCGTTAACTCTGGGATTTGGTGTAGGTGAGTGGAAATTCGTTGCGGGTGGATCAAATGGCAAAACCGGCGCAACAACACTAGACAATATCTTTGATCGAAGCGTAATTTACGAAGAAGCCCAAGAACACAATGGGACGATTCATCTAAAAGCATATCATCGTCTTGATAAGGAATACGAGTGCCGCCTGGTCGCGCGAGACAAGGATAAAAAAGAATATGCTCCTGTTCGATGTTTTAATTTGGACAATGATATTCGTTGTTGCACGGCCGTATTTGATATTAAACTGGATGATGTTAAGATGTTTTTCCTCCAAGCGCGTAAGCGAGAGTATGTAGCCTTCAAAGGGATATCTCTGCGTCCAGGGGAAATCACGGATGTTAAAGTAGCAAATTCACTAGACAATGAATTATCGCCTTTAACTGAACCAGCCACGAATCCATTTCGTCCGCCATATTCATCTAATAGGCATACAGCTGCAACGCTATCAAAAGGAAAAAGTTACGCCGACGTCATAATCGACGCCCAGGTGGATAAAACCTGGACTGCCAAACTACCCAACGGCGCCACTGTGGAACTCCTGGCGTTATTCGGCGGCAAAAGCAAAGATGCCCTCACCTTCTGGCGGCCGGACGGCAGCATGATCGATAATCATGCCGATTATATGAATTACCTGATAAAATTTGATCCGTCTTTAATACGTAATCAGCCAGAGGGCTGGCAATTCGAATATGGATATCTCTATCGTATTGTACCATTGGATAATTTGTGTTGTAATACCGGCGTGTCCGTTGGCTGGCATAATTTAGAATCTTATCCTCATCTTCCGATTAATCATGGAGTCGGTAAAGATATTGTAGAATCACGTCCTGATGATAGAAATAAAGGCTTCCCATCCATTGGCGAGATTCGCATTCAGGCCGGTTGCGGACCGTGGCGAACCATCACAGCTCAGAATAATCGAATAGATGGTTTGTATGAACATGCTTATGTTGCTTCGACGGTAGATGATGGTTCTATTATTGTGTCGGGTATTCGGAAATTCGATGATGATCCTGTTTATAAAAGCATGGTTGATGTTATAGTAAACAGTGGTGATATCGGGGTGGGTGTCTTAACTTATATTCAAGTGGATGGTCGCGAGAAAAAAGCCGAGTCATATGGCACGCGGGGCGGTCCCATGTTCGCGGATGATCCGACAATAAATAAAACCATGCTTAAGTATAGGTTTGTATTGGAGGACGCACCCGAAGATGTCAAAGGTGTTACTGTCCAATACCAACCCATGCAAATGGCGGTGTTCAAAAATGTTGCCTTGAAGCCGAACTTGACTCAAGGCGAAACCTTTGGCGTCCATACAAATAGATCCATGCCACCATCGAGTCTGATGTCAAGTGATTCTAATTCAAAAGAAATAACGGCAATCCCTCAGCAGGTGCAAGATGTTTTGGGCGTGATTAGCGGCCTGATCGATGGTGCTTTAGCACAGGATCATGAGGCCATCAGGTCCCTTCTGGGGGAGGCGCAGCCTAACACCAAACGATATATTGAAGAATTTAGAGAACTCTTTGAGGTGAATGATACATGGAAACCGGCATTAATCGCCGTGCATTGGACGGATGACGAATGCCGGGCGGTGTCTAATCCGCTGCCTGTCGGCGATCCGAAGGTTGGCTCACCGCAAATGATGCTGTTTAGTCTGCACCGTCAGGAAAATCGCTGGCTGGTTTATGACATTGATCTGGAAGCGTTGGCGGGTTTGCAAATTGAGAACTCGCGGTTTCTTCAAAAACATCCAGGAGCGCATGCTTGGTATGATGAAACCGGTTTGCCCTTGATATTGCCGCGCTCTCAGACAATGTTGGAGCAACGCAAGCCAAAATCAAAAAAAGTATCATCTGGAAGCAACAGCAAAGCAGAACCGGTCGTGCTGGTGGTGGGTTGCCCGCTGGACACCGAAGCCAAGCGGGAGGTGGCCCAGGTGGTGGGAACATATTATCAGGCCAGGTGGGATAGGGACATCGAGACATTAATGCAATGCCAGTATTTTGAAAGTGACGCTCAACGGGAGCGATGTTGGCAAATACTGATGGAGGAAATTGACAATTACCCCCAATATTCGCATCCGGTGCATCTTTATGAAATACAAGAGCAAGAGAACAATACTTACTCCGTATCCACACTGATATGTACTCAGAACACCTATTTTTGTTATCCTCCTTTATCCGTCGTTGTCCAAAATGGCGAATATAAAATGCAGTTTTATATCCCGGAAAACGATGAACAGAAACAGATTGTTCAAAAATACGGCGTAAAAGAAGCCGCTCGACGGTCGCTTCAGAAGAGTCTGCAGGAAATACAAGCATACCAGGGCAAGGATCTGGCGGAATTGAAGAAAGGCACGATTGACCATTTGGAAAGTATGCTGATGGCGTGTCAATACGCCCGGGAGCACAAACTCAACTATAATTTTGGGCAAGACGAAGAGGAAATGAAGCAAAAACTGGCTTATTACCGTGATGCATCACCGGAAGATATTCGCGACGAAATGGTTAAAGGATTCAAAGAGGAACTCGAAAAACCGGATAATTAAGCAATCATCGAAAAATACGGCAAGCTTCATCCGTCCAAGAATCGCCGTTCGTCTTCACCGCCCCGCGCGCAAATCACTATGCTGGCCGATCGGCTGACGGCGTTCGTAGATGCCGACGATACGGGCGATCTGGCGGACGATATGTCGGCCTTCCTCGCTCATTTCCAGCCCCATGATCTGCAGACCCAGCAGGTACAGATTGTTGCGGTCCGCCGCCTGCGTATGCCGCAGCCGCACCTGCACCCCGATCTCGCTCTGCCCCGGCAGCGGGGTGAACTTCGCCAGGAACTGTTGATCTTCCCGAAGTTGCTGACCGGCGTCTTCATTCACCAATACGCCCATCCCGCCGGCGCTGAGATTCGATAGCCATCCATTAACGACACTGCCTTTGCCATTAACCGGCGTCAGCGTAACGGTTACATCCAGATCGGCCGGAACCGCGGCGCGATTATAAGCACGCCGTTGAACCTTTTCCACTTGCTGAGGCATTCGCAGGGACAAAGCGGGCACAATCTGATCGTTTTCATCGCGAATGGATTCGGAGCGAATAATGCACGTCACGAACAGACACTTGTTGTAACCCTTCTTGAACGACACCGCAACCACCTGTCCCGCCGCGGGCTCCAGGCGGCCGTCGTTACTGTCTGGAACGGGTTGAGCGATCAATAATCGATCACCGTCTCGATGCAGAAAATACGCTTTATGCACCTGCCACATCTCACCATCTTTATTGGTGAGCGTCAGCGGCACGCGCCGTTCAATGACTTCATCGATGAGTTGCCGGCACGCCATGCCGGCGACAAATTTGCGTTTTGCCATCTATCGAATCCTCCGACGACGCCAATCAGTCGGCGGTGGTCCCGGCGCTACCTAAGCCGGAACCGGCGTCGTTCTGTTGGTAATGTCGGCTATTCGATGGGTTTAAATAAGCTTCAATAGGGAAAAATGCCCCTTATAGCTCAAATTTCCGCTACCGGCCCCACCAATGTGTCAAAATCAAGCAGGCTGGAACGGTCATTGGAGGCGATTTCCAGAGCCAACATGTTGATGACAGGGGCTTTTTTAGTAATGTAACGACGGGCCAGAAGTTTTTTTCGTATCCGTTGAATACTATAAAGATCTTGAGTGTTATCGGACCCATCGCCGTTGCCGGGGGCGGGCTTGGCGGTGAACGCATCTTCGCGGGCGGGTTCCAGACAACCCTGCCGCAGCAGCAGGTGGCCGCAGATGAGGAACACCGCCATATCGGTCAGCTTTCGACCGTAAAGGTCCATGTAATCGGTCCCCGGCTGCGCTTTCACGAAGGTGATGGTCTCGATGAGTTTTTCCCGACCGGTCTTAAGCAGATCAACCAGATCCTGCACGTCTATTGGATAATCTGTCGCTTCATATTCCTGCAACAGCTTGTCCGCTGCGCCGCTGCACACGCCGCGCACGGCGGCGATAATCTGCAACTGTGAGGTGCCTTCGTAAATCGTCGTGATGCGGGCGTCACGGGCATGGCGCTCCGCGGCGTAATCCTTCATGTAGCCGCTGCCGCCGAGTACTTGGATGGCATTATAAGTTACACGGTTACTCATTTCGCTGGCGACGTACTTGCTCATGGGGGTAAGCATTCCGGCCAGACGTTTGTATTTTTTCTCTTCCTGTTTGAGTTGCCTGGCGGCTTCCTTATCAGCGGAAACGTCGAATTCAAGCTTGCGAGCGATGCCATAATGATGATCGACTGTCCAGCATGTTTCGTAGGTCAGGGCGCGAGCGGTTTCAATGTCGAGTTTCATGTCGATAAGCATATCGCGCACCGCGGGAAAGGCTTCAATGGCCGTGCCGAACTGCTTGCGGCTGGCCGCGTAATCACGCGCCACACGATAAGCGGCCTCGGCGATGCCCAGCGACTGCGCGGCAATCCCCACCCGCGCGCCGTTCATCAAACTCATCACATACGTCACCAAACCACGCTGCCGCTCGCCAATAAGCTTGCAGGGCGTGTGATTAAAATAAAGCTCGCATGTCGGTGACCCGTGAATGCCCAATTTATTTTCCAGCCGCCGCACGCGCACCGTCGGCCCGCGGTCGCACACGAACAGGCTCAACCCCAGTCCGCCGCTGCGATCCGGCTCCGAACGCGCCAGCACCAGCAGCACCTCGCCGCAGCCGTTGGTTATAAACCGTTTCACCCCGTGCAGCCGCCATTGTCCCTTGTCATCCTGATACGCCCGTAGCTTGATCGCTTGCAAATCACTGCCGGCGTCCGGCTCGGTCAGCACCATCGCACCGGTTGTTTGCCCTTCGGCAAAACCGGGTAAGTACTCTTGTTTGATTTCTTCGCTGGCAAAAGCGTTGATGGTCTCGGCGATGCCCTGCAACCCGTAAATATTCATCAGCCCCGCATCCGCCCGCGAGACTATTTCCGTACTCATCGTATAAAGCAGGTTGGGGCAGTTCAGCCCGCCATAGCGGTGGGGCAGCGTAAATCCCATCACCTGCGCTTGGGCTAAAGCTTTGAGATTTTCCTGTGTGCCCTGCGCCAGAGTCACCGTGCCGTCCTCTTCGAGCGTGTTGCCTTCCAGGTCCACCGCCTCGGCGCGCGGGGCGATTTGCTCAGCGCTCACCTGACCAATGATATCCAGAATGCGGTCGTAATTTTCCACCGCTTCTTCAGCATTGGCCGGAGCCCAGGGGTATTTATTATTGTTGGTATAATCACCTTCCATGATGTCGGCCAACGCTGTGAGTTGGTAGTGACGAAAAAGAAAGCGAATATCGTCATTATCAAGATAAAAATTAGCCATAATTGTAAAACTCTTTTGCAAAATGTATCGCCGGCATCCTGCCGGCACGAATGCTCCATGCCGTCGAGACGACGGCGATACGTGTTATTGTTTCGTGCGAATTGCCTTAATCATCTTCGGCAGCACGTCCTGAAAATCGCCGACGATGCCATAATGGGCGTATTGGAAAATCGGCGCTTCGGGGTCATTGTTGACGGCGACGATTTTGGCCGCGCCGCTCATACCGGCCGCGTGTTGAATCGCGCCGCTCAGGGCCACAGCGATATACAAAGCCGGTCGCACCGTTGTGCCCGTCTGGCCCACCTGATGGTCATGATCGATAAACCCCAGATCCACCGCCGCGCGGCTGGCGCCCACAGCCCCGCCCAGGCAATGGGCTAAATCCCAAACAAGCCGGAAATTCTCCTTGCTGCCGACGCCTGCTCCACCGGAAACGATCACCCGGCTGGCCTTGAGGTCCACCTTGCGGGTCGTGCGATGACGTTCGAGAATCTCCAACGCCAGGTCTTCCGGTGATAACGCCGCTTTTTCCGCGACGAGTTCACCGGTGCATTTGCCGTTGCGTTCCGGCATGGGCATAACGCCTTCCCGGACCGTCGCCATTTGCGGCCAGCGATCAGGATTTACAATCGTCGCGATAATGTTGCCGCCGAACGCCGGGCGAATCTGCAATAGCAGGTCTTTGTGAATGTCTTTGGTTTTGGATTCGGTAAAATCGCCGATTTGCAGGTCAGTGCAATCCGCCGTCAGTCCCGCCTTCATCGCCGACGCCACACGCGGAGCAATGTCTCGGCCGATGGGCGTAGCGCCGTAGAGAACAATCTGGGGTTTGTGTTTGGTGATAAGCTGGCACAGTATTTTGGCGTAGCTGATAGTCTGAAAATCTTCCAGCAGCGGATCTTCCACCAGATATACCTTATCAGCGCCGCAGGCAAACAAGTCTGCTGCCAGCGTTTTTACCTCATGGCCCGCCAGCACCGCCGCCAGTTTCACGCCCAGCGTACGGGCCAGTTCCCGGCCCTTGCTCAATAGCTCCAGCGGCACGTCGCTTAGCGTCCCCTGTTGCTGTTCGGCGAATACCCACACTTCACCTTCTCGATTAACGTTTATCATAATAACTTCCCTGTTCAGGCTTTCAGTATTTCCTTTATTTCTCCAACTAAAACCGGCAAATGCTTGATGACGGCCTGCCACACAATAGCCTCATCAACAATGTCATAACCATGAATTAATATATTTCTAAATCTTATGATGCGATGATGCTCGGTAATTTTCTCTAGTATGTCTCTATCTGAATGTTTAATCCTGTTAAGGCCTTCTCCAATGATTTCGAAATTTCTTTCGACAGCTCTTCTGACGACGGATTTGTTTTGATACGCCTTGAAATCCATTCCGGCGACAAACTCATTTATTTCCTCGGCGGCCTGGAGAATATCAATAAGGTTTTTTCTGGTTTCATCTTTCATAAATGACGGTCCTCGTCCTGTCAATGGCGTCTCTGAGGACGGGATTTTTGAATTGCTTGTCAACAACCAGATCGACCTCCCGTTTAAATATCTCTTCCAATTGCTCCTTTAATTCAAAATACTTCTCAAAAAGATCGATATTTTCGCCCGCATCAAAAATCACCAGCACATCGACGTCGCTGCTCGGTGAAAAATCCCGGCTCAAAGCGGAACCGAACAGGCCCAATCGTTTTACCGGCAACCTGCGACAAACCCGCTCAATTTCCGGCCTGATTTTATCGATATCGAGCATGGTATTGTCCTTGCAAACAGGGGCAGTTGCCTATTTTCCTATAGATGTTACCCAATCGTATGATCTTCAATCAACTCATGAATCATTTCGCGGATGCCCTCATCGGTCGGGGTGATATTCTTATGTTCAGTCGCCGTCAGCACCACGCTTTGAATACGATGCACCTTGGTCGGGCTGCCGTCCCGGCCGCACCAGGTGAGATCCGCTTTGATATCGTCCAGGTTCCATTCTTCGATAAGCAGGCCTTTTTTCTTAAGTGTCGCGGCCAGTTCGGCATTTGTATTTTCTTTGGCAAGTTCACTCTGAGCGCGGGCCTTTTTATACTGCATCGTCAGCCTCACTCCGGCTGGCCGCGGCTCGTTGGCTGTGTCCATGACCGTCAGAACCGCCGGCAGCCTGCAACGCACTTTCTCCCAGCCGTTGGTGACGTTTCGTTTGACAGTAATGGTTCCGTCGCCGACCTCCAGTAATTCATCAACATAAGTCACTTGCGGCAAACCGAGTTTTTCCGCCAGTTGCGGCCCCACTTGCGCTGTATCGCCGTCAATCGCCTGACGTCCGCACACCACAATATCCACCGGGCCAAGGTGCTTGACGCCGCAACTAAGAATATAGCTCGTTGCCAGGGTGTCGCTGGCCGCCGCCCGGCGGTCGGTTATCAGCACCGCCCGATCCGCCCCTCGGCACAGACCCGCCCGCAGAACTTCACAGGCGCTGGGCAGGCCCATGGTCATGATAGTCACTTTTCCCCCATACTGTTCTTTGATGGTTAGCGCTAGTTCCAGGGCGTTAAGGTCTTCCGGGTTGAATATTGCCGGCAACGCCGCCCGGTTCACCGTCCCATCATCATTCATGGCCTTGCCCGTCACCGCCTTGGTGTCCGGTACTTGTTTCGCCAATACCACCATGTTATAAGGCATAACTATCGCTCCAATTATGAAAACATTGAAGTCTAGGCGAAATGGAGGTGGTTGTCAATTATCACTAACGAGAGTATTCTAATCGTTGTAATTACGTTAATATTATGGATATTAAATAGTTATCGACTCTTGTGCAATTTTTCCAGATACACCAGTGTTAGGTGATCATGTTGGTGCTCCCGCCGGATTTCGCGGTAACCGAGCTTGTTATAAATACTTAATGCCGATTCACTTAAATGGCCGGTGTGCAGGTGGAAGCATTTGGCTTGGGGAAAGGATTTTTCCAGTTCCTGCATCAGGCGGGTTCCCAGGCCGCGGTGGCGAAATTCGGGGTGGACGATCAATCGCCCGACCAGCACAGAGCCGGCTTCCTCAAGTCCCCGCGCCGATCCCACAATTCGCCCATTTGTCACCGCTTTTAAAACCATCTGTCGGTTTAATTCGAGCTGCATTTGTTCCAAAGTCTCTATTAGCGGCGGCAGGGAAAAATCGCGATAGAGTTCAGCCTCGGACTGATAGGCCAGTTTTTGCAGCCTCAGAATTTCTTCAGCATCTTTAACCGCCGCCACCTTTATCGAGATAACATCGTTATTTGCTTGTATAGACACTGATTACGGCAGAGCGTCGATGAATTCCGCGTTGGATTTATGCTGGCTGATGGCCTTGAGCAACATGGTCACATCCTGACCCACCGGCAGCGAATCCAGGTGACGGCGTAGGCGGTAAAGTTTCTGAAGAGTGGTCTTATCCAGCAGCAATTCCTCCTTGCGCGTACCGGATTGGGCGATGTCAATCGCCGGCCAGATGCGCTTGTTGGCCAGATTGCGGTCTAATACCAGTTCCATATTCCCCGTGCCCTTGAATTCCTGGAAAATCACCTCGTCCATCCGGCTGCCCGTGTCGATAAGTGCCGTCGCGATAATGGTTAACGAACCGCCTTCCTCGCAGTTCCTCGCCGCGCCGAAAATCTGCTTGGGTAATTGCAACGCCCGGATATCCACCCCGCCGGACATGGTCCGCCCCGATGACTTGGTCCAGGCATTGAACGCCCGCCCCAGGCGGGTGATGGAATCCAGCAGCACCACCACGTCTTTACCGCATTCCACCTTGCGTTTGACGTATTCCAGCCCCAGTTGGGCGGTGCGAACGTGGCTGTCGACGGTTTTGTCGTTGCTGGAAGCGATAACCTGCCCGGCGATTTTCCGCTTCATATCGGTGACTTCTTCCGGCCGTTCGTCAATTAACAGCACAATCAAGTCAACTTCCGGGTGATTGGTCGTGATGCCGTTGGCGATTTGCTGGAGCAAAATGGTTTTACCGGTCCGGGGTGAGGCAACCAGTAAGCCACGCTGCCCTTTACCGATGGGGGTCAGCAGGTCAATCACTCGCGTTCCCAAAGGTTCCGGCCCGGTTTCCAATACCAGCAGTTCGTAGGGATCAACCACCGTAAAGTCATCAAAAGGCGTTACGTCCAGGTATTCATCCGGATTTCGGCCGTTTGTCTCGATTATTTCCGCCACCACGGGATTACGCCCGCGTACTCCATCGGTGTCGCCTTTGCAGATTAATCCCGTTTTAAGATTATATTTGTCAATGAGTTCCCGGCTGATAAAAGGATCAGTTGGTCTGGCCGTTAGATTAAACTTGAAGCTTCTTAAAAAACCGTGTCCCTTATCCACGATTTCCAGCAATCCTTCGACCGTTTGCGTTTTTGTTTTTTCCATAATCCTGCCCAATTTCCCCCGGTTGCGATAATGCGTTACCCAAGGTTTTATCCTTGCGGCTCAAAAAGCTCGCCGAATGCCACGCTGCACGTGAAAGCCCCCGTCGGTCCGAAAACCAACTAAAAGCTCATTTTATTCATAGAGTCGATTAAAGCAAGAAAAAAATCCCCCAAAATCGCTAATAAAAACGAGCGAACGGGGCGATTACCGCGAATCGCCCCGGTTCGCTGAGCGTGAACGTATCTTTTTTTATTGTATGGTGTTATAGATTTTTTCGATGGCTTTCTCCGCTTCTTTGCGGACGTCATCTTCCGGGTCGTCATATTGGGCTGTTCTTAAAAATCCCAGTGCCGCTCTATCACCCAGTTTGCCCAGGCTATGGGCTGCTTCTTCCCGTACTTCATCATCGTAATCGTTAATGAGCACGTTTATCAGGGCCGCCACGGTCTGAGTACCCGGATAATCATCCAGCTTATCCGCTGCTTTTTTGCGGGTTTTATCGTCGCCAAACCGTAAGTCTTCCAGGTATTCCGCCAGTTCCGCCAAGCCCGTATTCATCGGTGGTGTTTGGGGACTTAAAAGCAGTGTGCTGCGATCGTAATGTTTTGCGATAGCGTCCATTGCATCTTCAGCAGCGTCTTGCACTTCTTCATTTATATCCATAGTCGCACTACGGTATAACACTTCATAAGCCATGGGGTCCGCCAGTTCTTCCAGTGCTCGTGCCGCCTCCCGCCGCACCTCGAAGCCGGCGTCGTTAATTAAGGCATCCACCAGCGCCGCGGTCGAAGCCGGGCCGGGTAGTTCAGCCAGGTCTCTGGCTGCTCTTCGCCGGTTATCCTGGTTATCTCTCATTAACTGCTCAATCAATTCCATTTGCCGGGAGGCCTGTGTGTCCGACTGCTGAATAACTACCGTGTCGTCCGATTGATGTAAATCAACCACGGTTACAGGTGGTACAGTTACTGAAACCAGATAGCGCTGTGGATACCAGTACCCATTTATATACACATAGTGATATCGATACGGGCGATAGTAGTAGCGGTGTCGTAAATAGCTTGGCGTATAGTAATTGTGATAGCGATAGTTATAGCGCGGATGGTACACATATACCGGCGTCCGTCCTATATGAATACCACTTCTTCGATGATGATCTCTGGATCGATAACTTCCATTGACGTGCATTCTGCCGGTATCTACATGAACGTTCACCCTTGCGCGATCGCGGTCAGAATGGCGTCGAAACACGGTTTTCCGTCCATCATTACCCCGCTTTGATGAGGAGTTATGGTGGTAAGAAGTATTTCCACGGCTACCGGAGCGAGTATGGTTGGTTTGGCTTGTACTTCCGTAAACAGGTCTGCGTTGATTTTGCCGCGTGTGGCCGGATAGGTTTTGCCCCGAAGGCCGTGATGAACTTTGCCTATGTATCGAAGAATGGGATGAGCTTTGCCTGGTTGCGGAAGGGCGAGAAGAACTGCTTCTTGAACTGGGCGTTCCAATTGAATTTCGTCCGCCGCTTCCGCCGCCTCGGCTCCCGCCCCGACCTCCACCCCGGCCTCCACCGCGTTCCGCTTCAGCCGAAGCCAATGGCCAGAATGCCATAAGTGCAATTATTATAAGTACTAATGATTTTGTGCGTGTCATGGCGCACCTCCTTAATCCACAATTATTCTATCCAAACTCGCTTTTAAGGTTGCGTCTTATTAATTTATAAGACAGTTTATTTTGAACGGGGTTAAAGATTTTTTTTGCCCGAAAAGAGGAGTAAACTACCGGTATGATACCACCTGCTATTTTATTAGTATTAATTGTACTAGGGGGAATAGTAGTTTTATTGTGGAGCAATGCTCGACGTCGCACCCGGGAATTTTCCGCTCTGGCTCATCGTCTTCGTTTGAAGTTTACCGTGAATGACACAATTGGCCTGGCTGATCGTCTTTGCGCTTTACACCTTATGCATCAGGGGCATTCGCAGCGAATATGCAATATCATCCATGGTCGTCGCTGTGGCCGGCGGGTGATGCTTGGCGAAGCCCGCTACGAAATCGGCGCCGGCGGAGACCGTAGTTCGCGATGTTTCACATTTGCAGCCTGTGTTTTATCTCTTGATAGCGATGATGGACGGCAATTTCCCCAAATGGTGTTGTTTCAGAGCGATGTGTTTCGACCGATCGGGCGGTTTCAGTACTTTTTACCCTTTCGCACCGGCCATGCCACTATAGACCACGTTTGGAAATTATACTCGGATCTTCCTGACGCCGCCGGGAAGCTATGGAAAAATATCCCGCCCGTTGTCCCCGCATCCGATCCTCCCATGCTTATGGAATTTCATGTTCCGCATGTGATATTGTATGTTGAAGCTCCCCTTGGCAGTGTTGCTGCTGTTCGATTACTTCGCAAGTCTCTGCAATGGGCCCGATATTTTGATTCACAGATGAGCTGAAGCCATTTTATTTTGGCGTATTCGAGTCAATTCGCAACAGGTTAACGCCAATGTCATTATCGGGCAGACGGGCGGCGCTGATTCCCGTGATCTCAATAATCGTAACTTCCAGCACTAAAAATACTTCGGAACTAATACGTGGGCAGCCCACCACAACATTGTCACCCCGGCCCATCGCTCCATGCAGGTGCAATTTAGGGCCTTCCTCATCGCAATAGATTGTGCCGACACCCAACACTTCCCCTGGCCCGGCGAAGCTGCGTATGTCGCCTTTAAGTTGAGGTTTCTCCAGTTTTGGGCCAACCACTACCTCAGCTTTGCGGAATCCCCCTACAATGGTTACGGCTGCGGAACGAATGTTTTCCTTCCGGGCGATTTGTTCGATGCAGGCATAGGGATCTTCACCTTCAAACAACCGTGCCACAATCACCCGGCCGGGTTTTCCTATAGCGTATTCCATTTCAACCTCGATGATTATAGTAGCGAGTTTGGGTCTGTTGTGTCAGAGGTTCCATTTGCCAAATCGCGCAACCCAAAACGGAGATTACCAGATTCGTGATACGTGGTGAGTATGTAGCGAATACGCCCCTGGGGATTAATGTAGATCGTACCGGGTATTTCGTAAAACTCATTAAGCATATCCGGCAATGGGCAGTTTTCTTCTTCAGCATCATAATCTTCCAAGACGCTGTAAACCGGATAATTCAGTTTTAATCGCCGGGCGACGCCGGTAGTAACGTCACTTTTATGCCATCGTGAGACAGCGATCAGGGTCATTTGTTCGGGGGGAATTTCTTCCCGCAGTGCGATAAGGTGTTCGGCGGCGTCGCGGGATATCGGGTCTGATGGAGACCAGAAATGCACCAGCGTCCATCGACCTCGATGTTCAGAGAGTGTAAATGTTCCGCCATCACTGTCGGTCAGGGTGAAATCATTTACTTTTTCACCAATCCATTTTTCCCAGGGATTGGCATCATCATCCATAGCCGATATTTCATCTTCATCCCATTCCGTGTAGGAGTCCTTCATGGCTTCCTGGTAACCCGCATACCAGATTAGACCGAAAAAACAGCTTACCAGAATGCCCGCCAGCGAAAGCCCCAGCCCCCAGCCGGCAAGTGTCTTGCCTTGATAAGGTCCGGTCAAAGAGGTTATGGCTATTATCGCGCCGGCGATGCCCCATAACAATCCAACAACCGCAGGTGATAAAGCCAAGGCTACCGCACCCAACACAAAAGCCGCCACCGCCAGGGCAATACGTACTTCACCGATGGGATTTTTAGGCGGAGTCGGGGTTGGAGATACTGTTTGCCAGACATCCATCATGTTCTGGTCCATTATATTTACTCCAATAAGAAGAACTTAACTGGGGGAATGGAAACGTTTGAGATTACCGAGAGCTTTCAAGCCCTGGAATAAACACCATAACACCCATACATGAAACGCCAGCGCAAAGATCATTCCAGCACCCATTAGAATAAAAACAACCAGAATTAATGTGTCCAATCCATAAAGAATAATACCTGTGATAAAAGCCCAACGATGACCTCGGTTGCTGAAAACTCCAAACAAGATAAAACATCCCAGAACGATCAGATTAAAAACAATGGCAATGACTTTTGCAGGACCGCCGCCAAAATCACTGGCAATAGCGTCCATGAGCATGGTAATCCCGAGGCCGGCTATGAAATATACACCGGCCTGAGCCGCAGTCAGTGCGGAATTCACCAGACTTAATCCGGCGATCCAGTAGAACCAGCTTGCTCCCCGACGCATCTGCTGTTGCAAAGCCAGAACGGCGGGGTCGTTCGGTGAAACCGTGGGGGTTGTTGGGATAGAGGATGCCGTAGAAACGGCATAGGATTCTTCGGGGGCGAGGGCGTACTCCTGCGGTTCATTATTTTCCTCGTATGAGAGGTGTTCCTGGGATTGCTCAGATTTTTCCGTGGTAGGATTAATTTCATTAAAAATTGTCATATTTAACCTCGATTTTGATATTTTTGCCTTAAATTTTAAGCGAAATTGAACATTCCAACGAATGGGATATTATTCCCGACAAAGAGTGTACCATAAGCTGCGGGCGACATCCAGCAATTTTGTCTAAAGAATGCCGGGAAAATAACGGCCGGGTTCAGCAACGACGAAAATAGGGGTTGAGAGATTAACCTGTTATGTGATAGAAAGTTAGGGTATCGGCTTGATTAACGGATTGCACGGTCTATAATCAAAAAACAAACGCATCCCGGCGAGTTCGCCGGGGGCCGATCAGAAAAACTTCCGGATTTGTCATGGCCGAAGGCAAGAAGCCTGTAAAACTCATCCAGAAACAGCCCATAATGCGACGGGTGATGTTCGCCCTGGGGCCATGTGTGGCCGGAGGGGTGTACTTTTTCGGTTGGCGGTCGCTGGCGATGGTTATGGTTTCTTGTGGGGTGGGGTTTCTGGCGGAATGGCTGTTCTGTAGGTCCCGCAAGGAACCGGTGTCTGAGGCCGTATTTGTCACGGCGATGATTTATGCCCTGATTCTGCCGCCGACGGTTCCCTGGCATGTTCTCGTTATTGGCATATTATTCGCAGTGGTGGTAACGAAAATGGTGTTTGGCGGCTGGGCGAAAAATATATTTAATCCCGCCATAGCCGGCCGGGCATTTGTCTATGTGTGTTTTCCCATCGCCCTAACGGCCCAGTGGGCGCCCGCAGCAAATCCGTTTAATGGGCATCCCTGGGGAGCACTGGATCGTTGGACGACCGGGGCCGATCCGAATGTTATTACCGGCGCCACGCCCATGGCCGAGATGAAGCTCAAGGGGCAGACTCCATCTTTGCAGTCTTTGTTGGTGGGGAATATCGCCGGAACAATGGGCGTCACCAGTGCGGTGTTAATCTGCATCGGCGGCATTTACCTGTTTATTACCCGGACGGCCAGCCGGGTTATTTCTTTGTCCGTGATTATTACCTATGTAGCCTGGAATACCATTGTTTGGCTGGCGGGAGTGGAAGGATTTGCCAATCCGCCGTGGTTCGGGCTGCTGGGCGGAGGCTTTTTGTTCGGTGCGTTTTTCATGGCGACGGACCCCATCAGTTCGCCGCGCACGCGGGAAGCACAGGTTTTTTATGGTATGATTATTGCCACGGGGACCTTTGTAATTCGTAACTTCTCGATTTTCAATGGAGGATTAATGTTCTCCATACTGCTGGGCAATATGTTCGCTCCGTTGCTGGATATTCTGGTGCGCAGTTACAAAAGCCGGCGCCAACATAAAACCAAGGAGGCCGCTGCATGAAAGACGCGCCGTGGTATCCAGTGGTTTATATGTTTGTAATTACGGCCGTATTTAGTTCCGTGCTGATTGGTTTTTCCCGCGCCACGCGCGAGCACGTCGAAGCCAATCAACGGCTGGCGTTTGAAAAAGCCGTGGTGTCGGTGCTGCCGATAAATTTGCCCGCCAACGCCGGCAATCTGGCGATTCATCAGGCGTTTGTGTCACAGGTGGAAACGCCAACGAATGATACCGGCGGGGCGTATGTCCTACGTCGCGATGGAGGTATTGTCGCCTATGCGTTGCCTTTTGAAGGCCAGGGATTTTGGGCGCCCATCAAAGGGATTCTGGGGCTGAAGGATGACCGCCGCACCATTACCGGGTTCGCCATATACGAACAGAAGGAAACTCCCGGCCTGGGCGCAGAGATTAATCAACCCAAATTTAAAAACCAGTTTCCCGGCAAGAAGCTGGCAAAGGGCGAACCGGCACTGGGTATTGTTTCTCCAGCCGCTACGCCCGACGAGAACGAGGTTTATGCCGTTACCGGCGCCACCCAGACGAGTACACGACTGGAAAAACTTTTAAATGAAAACATCGCCGCCTGGCGCGCACGATTAG
>JAFGBA010000347.1 GCA_016933395.1 Sedimentisphaerales bacterium
CGCTACTTGACTTATAATAGAACTACACCATCCATCTCCCTATATTTTCACATATTCCCCCCTGTATCAACAACGCCATTTCGCGTAAATTCCTGGCCAAATTGCGAAGATGATTTGTGGTGCCCGTTTTGGGAAAAGCGCGTAAATAGGCCAAAACAAGGCCGGGTAAGAATTGAATTTAAAAGGGAATCAATCCGCCTTGATGTCCGGGGTAAGAACAATGGCGGCGGTATAGAGACGGTCCTTGCCGATGGCGACAAAACGCAGCACACCCGGCTTATTAACGCAGCCGGTCCATTCCTCATCGGCGGCGCACTGCCCCAACCGCTCAAAGGCGAACCGGGCGTTGGCCTGCCGGAGCTGCCGACGGGCGTCCGAGGGGTCGGTCAGTTTCAAGCCCGGAGAGAAATGCACTTCCTGTTCGCGCCAGTCCACCAGCAGACCATCGGCATCCGCCGGTTTATTCACTTGCCAGCGCCAGCCCTCGGCGGTGCGGTCGATGCGGCCGTGCAGCCTGCCGGGCAAATAAAGCGGCATCGCCGGGTCGCCGAGGAGATTATAGACGAGTTGATGATCGCTGCGAACCTTTTCGATACCTTCGGGTTCCTTGAATTGCCCTTCAATTTGTTCGAGCAGGAGTTCGGCCAGAGGGATTCTGGTTTGGGCCGTCTGCCGCTGCACGGCCCGCCAAAGGTCACCCAGCCGCCGGTGCTCCTGGTTCATTTGCCGCAGCAGAGCCTGGCCGCAATATAAGTTCGTCAAGGGATGGGTTTCGCCCGAACCGGCGATGGCAGCGACCGGACCGCCGGGCAGCTTCAGAACGGTTTCGGCGAGGCAATCTTCCGCGGCGGCGAAATTCCCGCTATAGCAGGCGATCAGCATCCAGGGGCTGGCCGGATCGCCTTTGGCCCAATATTGCCGTGCGTGGTCTGTGGAAAAACTGATACTGGTATCTTCGAATGTCATCGAATATACGTGGTCGCGCCAGCCATGACCCATAAACGCACATAACGCGCCACCCTCCTGAACCTTCTGCGCGAACAATTCCGGCTGATCAAAGGGCCAGCCGCATAAGGCGTGCGTATCATTGGCGGAAATGACCCAGGGCTGACACCATTCCGGCGCCAAGGCCTCAAGATTTTCCAATAAAAGCGTCGTGGTGAAACGGTCGATGATGTCGCCGTATCTGGCCTTGCCGGTCCAGAGCGGAAACATCAGGTCGCTCAGGCGGGGGCCGCGGCATTCGTAGAGCAGAATCTTGTCAATAATCACCTGCAACTGTTCTGTCGTCCGCACCGGCAGACGCCCCACCGGGATATCCATCACGCCGTCGCCGTCCAGATCGCCCCAGACGGCGTCCGATACGAAACAATCCTTTTCGCCGTTATGCCAGCAAATGATCTGATAATAACACGACGGCATCCGCCACGCCGCTTTGATAATCTCGATATTTGGATCAGTCGGACCCGCATAGGTTTTTTGTTCATCGCCCACCAGCAGGATATAACGCAGACGAGATTTATGCGTCGCAATCGCATCCGCCGGCGCAGCGGTGGAAATAACCGCTTGAAATCCCTGTTGTTGACGATGCGTTCGCAACGGTTCGAGCGCATCGACAAACATATCGCGCGTCAGCACCAGCCAAACATTCTTATCAGTCCCGGCCGCCAGACTCGCCGGCAGCAGGACGACCATAACTCCCAATGTTATCCGAACGTTGGCCCGACATTGCTTCATCTTGTTTGCATCCTTCCGGACATCCCTCGCGCTCGATACACGCCAAGACCGCTTATAAGTAAACTTACGCCCGCTGACGCCGTCAACGTCCAGGCTGCACCGATCAAATCATACTTGCTTATCAGCCATTGAGACAATATAAATGTAAAGCAGACTCCTATCCCGACACTAATCATCCGCATGGCGAACCTGCGACAAGCCACCAAGGCATCTCCCAGCACCATCGCCATCAGCAGCAACAATCCACCGATGCTTATCCAGAAAAACGCCGCCGAAGGTTGGACATATTCCTCACGGTACACCCAGCGCAACACATATTCCCCCGCCACCACCACCAGAAGGACAAAACTCCCCCCGATAGCTACTGTCGAAAGCATCATTTTTCGCAATAATTGGTCAAATAAATGCCTATCCTCCTGATAATATAGCGCCAGACGCGGTAATAATGCCTGATTAACGCCGTTTTGCACCACGACCAGGGCCGTGACAAACAAGGTCATGGCCGTGATATACGCCACTACCGACGGGCCAAACGAAATATTCACCACGGAACGAATGATCGTATCATTCAGACCGGTTAACGCCATGAAAACGCCCAGCGGCCAGCCTGACAATACCAATCTCGCTATTGTCTTGACTGACCAGCAGGGACGCAATGCTTCCCGCCCCCCTGCCTGCCGTACATCATATACCAGCCAAATCACCAGGATAATCAGTATCCACCCCACCGGAAGCCAAAAAATATCCCACCCGCGCAGACTCAATATCAGAGCCCAAGCCAACAATAATACGCTTTTAAGGATATGTGAAACGGCCGCCTGGCGCATACGTTCCTGCTTTTGCATCTGGCCCAGGCATAAATCCGCCCAACTTTCAACCACCCGCACCAATCCCACCAACATCATCAACCGCCACAGAGGATCGGGCCGGCTTTGCTGCAATACCAGCCATACTACGCCCAATATCGCCAGCAATAACAAATTTCCCAAAACACGCACGGCGGCATAGTCACGCAGAGATGCATCCGGGGAGGTATCGGTCACCCAGGCCAGACGCAATTCCAGATGCAACAGGTAAGCCAGCGGCGTCACCACCGCCAGCGCCAAGCCGAACCAGCCTACTTGTTCAGCGGGGAGAAACTTGGCGGGAATAACGAACACGCCAAATCGACCCAACGCATAACATCCGCCGGCGACAACACCCCAGAAAGCATTGGCGCGGAGTCGCCGGTGAGGCCCGGACATTATGGGCGTATTCATAAACCAACCTTTGGACGATGATCAGGCCTTGATAATTTTCTGGCGGCCGCGTTTCACGCCGGCGGTGGCGTTACGGGTATCGACCACCAGCTTGGCGTGCTGCACAATCCATTTGTAATCGTAGCAACTGTGATCCGTGCTGATCAGCACGCAATCATAGCTCTTCAGCGTGGCGGCGGTAAGCGGCTTGCTCTTCATTTTCAGATCATGCTCACGCTGTTTATGCGTTTTGGGAATAAAAGGGTCATTATAATCAACCTTCGCTCCATATTCCCGTAACACTTCAATTAATTCTATTGATGGCGATTCACGCAAATCATCGATGTCTTTTTTATAAGCCAGCCCCAGCACCAGTATTTTACTTCCATGAAGCGGCTTTTTACGGGCGCTGAGCGCTTCCATGACTCGCTGCACCACCTGACGAGGCATGGAGACATTAATTTCACCGGCCAACTCGATAAACCGCGTAGGCATGCCGTACTGACGTGCTTTCCAGGTAAGATAGAACGGATCGATGGGAATACAATGGCCGCCCAAGCCCGGCCCGGGATAAAAGGCCTGGAATCCAAAAGGTTTGGTGCCGGCGGCGCGGATGACTTCCCAAACATCAATACCCATGCGGTCAAACACCAGTTTGAGTTCGTTGACCATGGCGATATTCACGCAACGATAGGAATTTTCCAGAATCTTGGCGGCCTCGGCCACTTCGCAATTGGCAACCGGGACCAGGGTTTCAATGGCCCAGCGATACACTTCCAGGGCCTTTTCCAGGCTGGCTTTGTTGAAGCCGCCCACGACCTTGGGGATAGTTCCGGTGCGGAAATGCTTGTTGCCGGGATCTTCGCGTTCGGGTGAATAAGCCAGATAAAAGTCGCGGCCCGCTTTCAGGCCGGACGTTTCCAGAATCGGCAGCATCAGGTCGCGCGTGGTCCCCGGATAGGTGGTGCTTTCGAGTACGATTAACTGACCTTTCCGCAGGTACTTGGCGACTGTGCGGCAGGTTTGTTCGACATAAAACATGTCTGGCTCGCGATTCTCGGTCAACGGCGTGGGCACGCAGATAAGAACCGCATCGGGTTTGCTCAATTCGGCCATGCGATCGGTGGCGCGAAAACGATTCGACTTGACCATTTCTTTAATGGGTTTGGAAGGCAGATGTTTAAGCGGGCTTGAGCCGCGATTAACCTGCCTGACCCGTTCGGCGTTAACGTCGAATCCCAGCACCTTGGCGCCGCCGGCAAAAAATTCCAGAGCCAGAGGCAATCCCACGTATCCAAGCCCAACCACTCCCACCAACGGCGGTCGACCTTTTTTGACTTTTGCTACTTTTCTCGCCATACCTATATACCTTTCAAAATATTTCACGCCTGAACGACGTATTATTTAACGCCGTCTTATGATTTTAACCGTGATAGAATGTATTTATAGTTTCAGCCACGTACGCCAGTTGCTCCTGGGTCAACTCCGGAAATACGGGCAGGGCCAGCACTTCTTTAGCGGCCTGTTCGGCAACAGGACAATCGCCTTGCTTGTATCCCAGGTAATGGAAGCATTCCTGCAGGTGCAGCGGCACGGGATAATAAATCGCCGAACCTATGCCACGCTCGGTTAAATACGCCTGCAATTCATCTCGCCGGGGAACGCGCACGACATACTGATTGAAAACGCTGATATTGCCCGGCGCAATTTTCGGCGGCTGGACCGGTGGTTTCAAAGACGTGGTGTAATAGGCGGCATGAGCGCGCCGGGCCGCGGTCCAATCATCAAGCCAACGCAGTTTGATATCCAGCACCAGCGCCTGAAGCGCATCCAAACGGAAATTGCCGCCGATCATGCTGTGATAATACCGACGATCTTCACCATGCATCCGTAAATGACGGCTCTTCTGGGCGAGACTCGTATCCTGGCACAAAATCATGCCCCCATCACCGGCGCCGGAAAGGTTCTTGCTGGGATAAAAGCTCAGGCACGCCCCGGCGCTTTTCTGACCGGGTTTGACGCCGCGCTGCGCGCTGCCGACGGACTGGCAGGCATCCTCTATAACGGGAATGTTGCGCCAACGGGCCAATTCGAGAATTTTTTCCATCGGCGCCATCTGACCGTACAGATGCACGGGCATAATCGCTTTGGTCTTCTCGGTAATGGCGCCGGCAGTGCGTCCGGGATCCAGATTGAACGTTTCCGGGTCAATATCGACGAACACCGGCCGGGCGCCTAGACGGGCGACGGCGCCGGCGGAGCCGAAAAAGGTAAATGTCGGAACAATCACCTCATCGCCGGAGCCGATTCCCAGGGCCATCAGCAGGCAAATTAATGCGTCCGTGCCGCTGCTAACACCGACGGCATGGGTGCAACCGCAATATTCGGCCAGATGCTCCTCAAAACGGGATACGGTTTCACCCAGGATAAATTGCTGGCGGTTGAATAAATCCAACACGGCCGGTTCGATGTGTGCTTTGATAGTCTGATACTGCTGCGTCAAGTCCAACAGCGGAACTTTCATGTGGTCTCCTGCAAAGGTGCGGCCGCAGCCGGACGTGATTCGACATAGTCATAGTAGGAACGATACGTTTTCTGATAATAACCGCCGCGACGAGGACGAACGGCGTTCACCACTACTCCCAGAATACGAACGTTAGGAATGGACAATTCACGCAGCAATCGCTGCACGATGCCGCGCGAGGTTTTCTCCGCGCGCACCACCACCAGCGTACCGTCCGCCAGCGTCGCCAGGGTGCGAGCATCATTGACCACTAGAGCGGGCGGACCGTCGATAATCACAAAGTCATATCGCCGGCGCTGCTGGTCAACAAATTCGCGCATTTGCCGACTACCGAGCAAATGGGCCGGACTGGGCGGCAAAGGGCCGCTTTCCAACACATCAAGATTGTTAATATCAGTGGCGTGAATGGCTTTTTCCGCTGATGCCTGTCCCACCAGCACATTGCTCAATCCCATTCGCTCGCCAACGGAGGCGAACAAACGATGAATGGCCGGCCGACGGAAATTGCCGTCCACAAGCAAAACGCGTTTGCCTTCGGCGGCAAAAGTGATGGCCAGGTTGACCGCCGTTACGGTTCGGCCGCATCCGGCGGAACTGCTGGTGACCAGAAGCGTCTTTAATTCGCCTTCCGGCGAACTGAACATTATATCCGTCTTCATCTGGCGGAATGACTCGCTTATCATCGACTGTGGATGAATAGCGCATATTCGACTGACTTCAATGGTGTCCGCGTCTTCCTCTTCATACAAAGGAATCATGCCCAGATTAGGCGCTCGCAAGTAGCGCATCACATCACCGGGGCTCTTGATGGAATCATCGGCAAACTCCAACAGAAACGCCAGCCCTACCGACACCATCAGTCCCAGAACAATTCCGCCCGCCAGAAACATGGGCAACTTGGGAAAGCTGATCATCAACGGTTTATTGGCCCGTACAACCACTTCCGCAGGAATCAGGTCCGGGTCATTCAAAGATACCTGGGTAAGACTTATTTGTTCATCCCAGCGGTCCAGGCGGCGCCCCATAAAATCAATCTCATCCTGTATCGCCTGATATTCCCGCATTTGATTGTCCATTTCTCTCTGCCGAACGGCCACCGCCGCCAGTTGCTCCTTTACCTGATCCATATTTGATTGCAAACTGATCTGTTGCTCCTGCAAACTTTGTTGTTGGGCGCTTATTGCCTGTTCCTGCAACTGACCTTGCCGAGCATCGAGCTGTTCCTGCAGACTCTGGATGCTGGCGGTGACTTCCTGAACATCCCGGTGACTTTCACCAAATCGCCCCAACAGGCGGTCCCGCGTTTCCCGTAAATTGGCCACGCGATAACGAAGGTTATTGATTAACGGGTCCTGCTCAATCGCCTGAGCAACCAATGGCGACGCTCCTTGTTTTAACTGCTCGATTTCCTGGTTCAACGCCAATTGCTGGTAGCTCAGCCGTAATTGCTCCTGATTAAGCAAACGCATTTCGTCCGTAACCACCTGTCGCCCCTGCTCCAAACCGGGCATATTCGCCTGACGGTTCAACGTCGCCTGACGATCACGCAATAGCGTTAACTGCGCCTCCTGAGAGCGGCGTTCATCGCGCAACTGCCTAAGTGTATTGCGCAAACTACCCTCCGCCTGATCTTTCATTTGTTGCTCAAATTCCAGTAGAATTTCCCGGAGAATAATCTGCGATTCCGCCGGGCTGTTGGCGCTAAAACTAACCAACACATAATCCGAATTTCGCTGAGGACTGGCGGAAAAATCATCCTGCAAATCTTCCTGCAGATCCTCCTGATTATCCGCCCTCTTTTGATACCAACTGGTTTCTCGAATTGCCTGCCGCGTCAGGGCTTTGGCGAGAAAAGCTTCATTACGTAAATAAGTCGCCTTGCTCTGGGCTTCGATTTCAATAATATCCGAACGCGGCAAGAGGGAATTGGGGCTGAGAATATTAGCCCGGCTGGGCATTTTCACCCGAATAATGCCTCGCGAAGTATATTTAGGACTCTGTTTTAACAAAAGAAAATAAAGCCCGATACCGCCGGCGGTGAACAATACGGTGAGAATCAGAATCAGCCATACCCGCCGTTGCAGAATGCCCAATACATCCTTTACATTCAACGTTGAAACCGCTGCGCCGGCAGGTCCGCCGGGACGAACGGCCGCCGGCGTTCGCATTGCTCCGCGAGGAGCCTGAATTCCGGTAATTGACTCATTTTGTTGCATCATGGGTTAATCCTTATCCTTAACACATAGCGCTGATAATCTATTCTTCTTTCAACGCCTGCTCTATTTGCCGCCGTAATGATTCCGTATCGCCTACCGACAGCACGCCTTCCCGCAAACCCTGTAAAGCCGCTTCAAACTGCTGTACGGCTTCACCCTTTTCGCCATTACCTTTCAAGGCCAAACCCAAATGGAAATAATATTCCGGCGTCACCGGTTCGTTATCGCGCTGTAGTTGCTGTATGGCTCGACGCAACATCCATTCCGCCTTGGTAAAATCTTTTGTCTCCAACAGGGCCAGAGCATAGGTATCCATAATATTGGGCCGCGTCGGTGAAAGCTCATAAGCCTGTTCAGCCAGTTTCAGTGCCTCATCAATGTCTTTCTTTTGCTCCAGCAATAAATATGCCAGATTATTAATAATATCGACATTTTTCGGTTGTGACTGTATCAGACGACGGAAAACTTCTATGGCCTGATCCGCTTTTCCCGCCACCAGATAGGCCGTACCCAGACGTTGGTCAACAAGAGCTTGTACATCGGTATTATCTGTACAATTACGAGCATCTTCCAATGTCTTGATCCATAAATCCGAATTCTGTTCTTGCCGATATAAATCCGCCAGAGCCATACGAACGCCCAACCATTGGGGTTGACGACCGATCCGTCCCTCGCACCAGGCGATCATGCGCTTGGCGTCCTGCATGCGAGGCACAAAACCCAGCAACCGATCCTGCAAAGCAGGTTTATCCTTAACCCGCTCCTGCGACTGTTCGAATAACGCTATTGCTTCATCCTGGCGGCCCATCTGGCTTAACGCCGTCGCCTTGTAGCCCCACCACAGGGCGTCCGTCTCTTCACCCGTGAGATTTTCATCAACCCGGGAAAGAACATTTTGATAATCCTTAAACCGAAGCAATGCTTCCAATAACGCCGTCAGCGCCTCAACCTGATTGCGTTTTAACTGCCTGCTCATTTTAACGCTCTCGCGCAACTCAGCCAGGCCGCGCTGGTATAATTCTTTGCTCAGACGTTCCTGGCCGCTTTGCTGAGCGTCATCTCCCCGGGCGATAATGACATTCGCCCGCTGCAAACGCAAACGGACATCTTCGTTATATACCTTTATCAAATCGGTGTAATATTGCTCCAGTTCCGTCCATCGTTTTAAAAATCGTAACATACTAATCAGTATTCGCCGCGATTCAGGCGTAGGCGCTTTATCCACTACGCCGCGAACTTCCGTCAAAGCTTCGTCACGGCGACGCAACATCCATAACGCCCGAGCCATATCAAGCTGCCCCGTTGTGCTTGTCGAACCCACCTTGCGCCGCAATCGACGATAGGTCTCCAGTGCGTTCTCATATTTCGCGGCAAAAAATTGCGCCCGTCCCAAAATTAACAAGGCGACGACGTCATCCTCGTTTTTTTGCAGGGTTTGTTCCGCCAGGCGCGCCGCCTTATCATAATCGGCGTTCAATATCGCCAGATTGGCCTCCAAAAGATCCAAACGATCATAGTCGGGATACGTTTGGCGCAATTCCTCCAGGGCCTTGCGCGCCCGCTCCAAATCACCGGTCTGCATGATGATTTCCAGACAACGCACCGCCAAACGTTCATCGTCTTTAACCTTGCGCGCCTGCTGGTAAGAAGAAATCGCTTCTTCATTGTTACCCATCAGTTGCCGAACGTCACCCATAAATATCAATGCGTCGCGATCAGAAGGCTTCTCCTGCAACATTGCCTGCAATTCCGCCAAAGCGCGTTCATAATCCCTGCTGCCGACATAGGTTTGCACCAGTTCCAGCCGCACATTCCATCGCGTTTGGTCATCGATATCGCCCTGACCCAACGCTTGCAGCATCGCCACGGCGTCTTCGACTCGACCCTGTTCCATTAGAAAGGTGCGATAAGCCTCCAACAACTCTTTCGAATCAGGCAACTCTTTCAATGCGGTTTGATACGTTTCCTCTGCTTGGCGCAGATAATCCTCCTTGGCTTTGTTATCCGCCGCCAGTTGAGAAAAACGATAGTACAAATTCGCTGAAAGGACGCGGCGCGCCGGGTCTTTCGGATCGCTCTGAGCAAGTCCCCGAGCGGTGTTAACGGCATCCTGGTGGAACAATTCGATGCGTTCCTGCAGCGCCTGATACGCCGGAGACGCTTTATCCAGCGTTTGCGCCCGCTGTGTATAAAGTTTTATCATTAACGGATAATAATACACCTTCAACTGCTGACTGGCGACGTCCTGCGGCGCCAAACGCGTCGCAAATGCGATGGATTGCATAATCGTCTCCACCTGAGACAATGTCAATGAATCCGGATCCATCTGTTGGTATTGCTTATGCAGCAACAACGCCGCCTGGCGATGCGCTCCCGCATTCCTGTCGTTCTGTCGTACGGCCAATTGTGCTTTCTCCAGCGCCGCTGTGTTTCGTCCCAGCGCCGCATAGGCCTGCGATAAGGCCAGATTCGCCGAAGAAGAAATCGGCCGCGTTTCCAAATATTTCTCCAAACGATTGGCGGCTTCCGCCCATTCCTTGCGCTCCATGGCCTCCATCGCCTCAAAACGCAGGGCTTCCGTGGCGTCAAGACTTCTGACCTTCGATAAAATGGCTTCGGTTTCACCGGTATTTTTCAATGCCTGATTTAAAGTAAACAGGTTCAAATAAATATCCAGATTATCCGGCTGTAACGCCTGGGCCGCCTGAAAATACTCCAGGGCCTTCTTGGCCTGCGCCTGAAACGCGGCGTCATCTCCGGCATTGCGGCTGATATATGACTTTTGCTCATAATAATCGCCAAACCGTTGATTTCGTTCAAAAGAATCTTCGATGCCTTGTAAAAGTTCCAGCGTAATCTCTTGCGCCCGTTCAGAACTGATCTGCGTGGGAGAAGGCTCATCCAACAAACGGCGCAACTGCTGAAAAGTAATGTTCTGCGGCTCTTGCGCCAGGGCCGCATCCACTACGGTTCGGGCCTGCGCCAGCATTTTTGCATCGCCGTTTTCGGCATATTGCTGTGTATAATAACTCACGAGTAATTGTACGATCCTCGAATCAGCAACATGCCCCTGACGCAACTGTTCCAGCATCGCCACGCGCTGTTCCGGAGTGGCCTGCGCTTGCGCCCATAACAATTGCAAATCAAAATCTTTCTCGGTCAGCGCCTCCATGTCTTCCCGGGCGGCGTCGATTTCTCCCCGCCGTATATGCAACTCGGCGCGTAAGCGTAAAAAACGCCGCCGGGAATAGTCCATGGAACTATATGGCTTCTCTATGTTATCCAATATCTGCCCCAGTATCTGCAAATTGCCGGGGTCAGGACGCTCCAGCAGCGCCTGAGCGTAATCGAAGTACATTCGTTCCGTCTTGTTGCCGTCACGAATCGCCTCCAGCCCGTATTGCAGCGCCAAACCGTGATTGGCCGTCCCTCGTAAGGCATGAAACAGCGCCGTTTTCACGTCAGAATTTCTCTCGCCGCCGGCCCCGGTCAGACGATCCGCCTGAGACAAATAATTTAATCCTTCTTCACGTTGACCCTGCGCCAACGCCAATTTGCCCTGCGCCAGTAACACCAATATATTCCGCTCGGGAAATTGATCCTCCAATTCCTTAAGCGTGCTCTGGGCCACGGACAAATATCGTTCTCGCTTTTCCTTATCCTCCCCGGCGTTTTGCGCCCATTGAATACACACATCAATCAATGTCGGCAGCGCCTGGTAATAGCGTATGCTTCGCACCAGTCCCTGACGCGGCCCGTCGAAATCCAGCAAATCAGGATCGTAAAGGGCTTTTTGCAACAATTCATACGCCCGTTCGAGTTTCGTCTCGCCCAAGCCGGGATAATCTCTGCGCTGCATATATATAGACGCCAGCCGTACGCCCATAAAAGCATCCGCCCGGTCCAATGTAAGCGCCTGCTCATAGAGGGCGATTCTTTCATCAAAACGACGCCAGGGATACTGCCCTAATGATAACACCTGGGACTTAAGCGCCAGAAATTCAGGCTCATCCGCAAAACGCGCTATCGCCTCGTCAACTTCCGTTGTAACGGACTGCGCCTGCTGCTCAAATTCCTGCAAAGCAACTTCGGCGGCTTGAGTTTCCTGCATCCGTAACACCTGTTGAAATTTGTGCTGTAATAAAACCAGCGAGTAATGCCGAAGCTTATTGAGATATGCCTCAGGATTATCAGGCATTGCCTCGATCCCCGCCTGATAATATTCCCCGGCCTGGTTGAAATGTTCTCGTTGCGCGGCTTCCAGAAGATCCCGACCGCGTAATAGCTCCAGTTGACCGCGCAAATGATACCACAAAGGACGGTCGGCGGCTTGTTCTCGACATGTTTCCAGCAGTTCTTGTGCCTGCTGCATCGTCTCGTCAGGTTTTTCGTCCGTCTGGGCCGCCACCATGCCCAGCATGGCCTGAGCCTTGAAGAGATAACCCGTTGGATCATTCTGCTGCTCTTTTTCATTAATGCGGATAAGTTCCTCGGCTTCCGCCTTCACCGTCGGCCAGACAGTGATAGCGCCGTTTTCACCCAACTCCTGAAAAAATGTCGCCTGTTTCAACTGAATATCATATAAGTCCGGATCCTGCTTTAACAGATATGCCCGCATATTCCGCGCCTCATTGTACATGCGGCGCTCTTCACAAATTCCCAACTGCTGTCGGGCAATTTCCAGGTTCGAGGCTTTGTCGTGTTTGCGAATAGCGTACGTCTGCGCCTCTTTTAATAACTTCATCGCCTCATCCCACAAAGGATTGGCTTTTTCTTCCAGTAACGTCTTTTTCCGTGCATGGGCCTGCTCAGGATCGACAATTGTTTTGACTTCTGCGGCAATTTCCGCCTCCGCCTCACGGGCCTGAGTAATAATCGTCTGCGCCTCATCCACAAACGGCTGGGGATCCCTGTATCGCGACAAAAACACGAAAAAAACCAATAAAAGGAATCCCAGGGCCACCAGCACCAGGATTGTCACCAGATTCTTGTTAATTCGTTTACGAGCCATAATATTCGTTCTGCTCCTTATTGGGCGTTAATTTTTATCTGCCGCAGGTGTATACGCCTCGCCGCGTTTCTCCGCTGCTTTCACCGCCGGCCAGTCGGGCCAATGGTCCTCCACCAAAACCGGCAGCACTACTTGCATCAGTTTTTCCGTCGCCGCAACCGCCTCCTCCATTGTTACTGGCGCAAAGCCAAAATCGACCTCTACCTTGCTGAAATAAGCATGATGGTCACGAAGACTGTTTGCCAGAAATCGCACCTCATCGCGCGTGCAGGCAAATTTATTATTTACCCCGAAAAAATATACCACGGGCTTACGATAGGTATTGAAATTGAATGTTTTCTCCATCATAAGCACACGCACGCGGATATCATCCACGCCTCTGTTTTCCTGAACGGATTTTGGCGCCTGGATGTTGGTGTTCCTCGATTCCATTATTTGCCAGCCGTTGCCCAGATAACACCAGTCCGGCACATGCGGCACCGCATCAGGATCGCCGGTGTAATACGTAATGAATAAATTTATCAAACGAGTCGGATCTTTTTCCGTCACGCGGGTGTCTTCCAGTGTCCATTGAATATAATTATCCTGAGCGCCAAGCGATTCTTTTACCGCCTCGTCATTGATTATGTGCGCCTCCACAAATTTATAAGGCCAAAGCTTGTTTTTATCCATATCACCCAGCGGTTTTTGCAGCGGCACGGGTTCCTTCCGCAGATAAATCTCCAGTTTATCCGCTGCGATCCGCATCGCCACCGCCGAAAACGCCAATATCACCACGCACACCAGAAACGCCGGCTGCCGTAATATCCGCAACAAAGGTGCCATCACGCCTTCTTTCATGCCTGCCCCTCCTTGTGCTTGACCACCAGCACCGACCCTTCAACCTCTTCCTCGTTGATGAATAATCGGTTCATCACCCACGCCATAAGCCCATACAATCCGAACGCCACCCCCAGCATCGCCAGCCCCAACAGCGTATGCGGCGTACCCTTGGTGTATTCCGGCCCCACATACATATATATCAATCCCGTCAATGTCACCCGCAGAATATTACAGAAAATCGCTATCGGTATTGTGCTCACCAGCAGTATAATCCGATGCACTATCGGCCGGCGTTCCAGGTACGCCATCGCCACCCCCAGCGCCACGAACGCCATCAACAAATGCATCCCACTGCACGCCTCGGCGACGTTCAACTGAACCTGATTCGCGCCGTGTGTTCCCTCGATAATCACCCCTTTCGCCTCCAGGAACACATTCGGCAACAAATTCAACACCCCCGCCGCCGCGCTCGACGCCCACATCCGCATCGGAAACGTGATCTGATAATAGAGTCTCGACGGCAGCGGCATCGCGAAAATCAAATACGCCACAGGCAGCCATGTGTATTTCAAAATCCGCCAACCCCCAAGCAGCAAACACACACCCCCCAACAACCCAATCATCATCACCTGCCGCCCGTAAAACATATTCTTGACCAGCCCGATATACACATACCCCGCCAGGCTCGCTAATATCATTAGCAATCCCACGTAACTTGGTTTACCCACCGTCCGCTTGATGTTGTGCCGTTCCTGGTAAATAAAATACAAACTGAAAAATGGTATCAATATCCCATGCGACTCATCGGGATCCTTCCATCGGGTGGCCACCCGCAATATTTCCTCCTGAAACAGCCACACATACAGCGCCCCTACGATCAGCACTTTCCAGCATCGCTCGAAAAACAACGCCTTTTCCTGCGCGGGCAATATAGCCGCGGAGGAAATCGCTTGATTCGGCTGCGTCTTGTTCTCCGCCGCCATTTAGTTTATCCTCAATTTATTCCAGGGCCCGCCGTTAACCGCCGGACAACGTCATCAATGTCCGAAATCCTTGTCCGCCAGATTGCGATCATACACAAATCCGAATCCATAAGTCGCCCGGAAGCTTTGGCGAATAACCGCCACAAACTGCGCCACCGGATGCGACCCCACGTTTATAATATCATTGGCCTTAACAAACACATCCGGCGCCGTCCCTTGGAAAAGCTTTTCCACGTCCACCCGGTACGTCACTTCCCGGTTAGCGCCAATGCGTCTGGTAATCTCACATCGGCTTGGCCAGGCCAGACTCGTCATGGGCCCCGCCGCCACCAGCGCCTGTTTGAGCGTTAAACGATCACCTGTAAGGGAATACGATCCCGGCCGGGCCACTTGACCGGCGACATAGAAAATACCTGTTGCGTTAAACGGCAACTGAATATCATCGCCCGGCTGAATGACAATGTTCTGTGATAAATCCCCGCTGCGCAGCTTACGTAAATTCACACGAATGACTTCCTGAGTCTGACCGTCCATCCCCGCGTAATCAAATTTTTGCGGCGTTTCCTGTGGAGCAGCCGGTTGATAAGGCTCCGTGGGAATTTCCGGCAGCGGTGAAGTCTCACCATCTATCGGTGTCAACCGAAATCGGCCATCTTCCCGCACGGCTTTGAATTGGTTGCTTTCGACACCGCTATTTACATTGACGTCCGCAACGGTCATAACGTCATCTGTTAATCGTATTGTCGACCGCGTTGTTGATAACACGGCGTCCGTCAACAAATTTTCAGGAGCAAACGCCTCCCGGCGCGTATCGATGGCGCTATTATTGCCGCTCGATAACATCATCATGGGTTTCAGACTTTCCAATAATTCCTCTTGTTCCTGCTGCGGCGTTATCTGCGGCTCAACAGGAATTTCCTGCACAGGTATCTGCTCAGGAGACGGTAGTGTCTGCACAGGTTCCCTATCAGGTTCGGCCATTTCACGTACCTCGACGCGGTCCGCTCCGAAAAGTGCCGTGTCCGTAGCCTGCATTCCCGCTACCATCGGCGCTGAGCGAATCACGTAGGCATAATCCACGTTCGTCTGAGGAATCCCGCCCGCCTGAGCCAGGGCTTCGGAAATCCGAAAATCAGCTTCACTCATCGGATAGCGCCCTGGCGCAGCCACCGCACCGGAAATACTGAACACCTTTTCCGCCGAACCCGTCACCACCACGTTAACCTTTGGGTCTTTAAGAATGGTCGGTTTCAGCCTCGCGATAAGATCGTCCGTCAGTTCCAACTCTGTCCGTCCCGCCGCCGGAAGGGTTCCGATAATCGGTAACGTAATTCGGCCGGTGTCTGACACCTGCATCCGTTCGGCATACGGCGTATTCGTACTGAACAATTCAAAAATGGAAATATCCAGCACATCGCCCGGCCCGATCACATATTCCTCAAGCCGCGGCGATAAATCCTCCTGTCGAGGATCGCGCGCGCCGGCAAATTCCTCAGGACCTTCATCCACAACCCCCAAACTGTCCAGAATGATATTGGTCACCGGTGCTGAACGATAGCGACCAATCGCGCCTGGACCTTCACAACCCGACAGACAAAACATGCATGCCGCCACTATAATGACGACGGCAACACACACTCTGTTCCCCCAATGCGGTGCGCTCAATAAACCCATTCGCCATCCTTTTCGAACTTGCCGCGGGAAAACGCCTGGCCCGGTTCTTTCATTGCCCCGTGTCATAAGCATCCTTCCATCATCCATGTTTGGGGATTATTATCGCCGGTCCTGACCGCCGGTCGATGTTCCGACGCCCATAACCCAC
>JAFGBA010000348.1 GCA_016933395.1 Sedimentisphaerales bacterium
GGATCAACAATGCAATCCTCATTAAAATCACCTTCAGGGTAAGGATGCCCTATGTCGCCGCAATGGTCGGGAAGTGTTAACCGGGAGGTATCAACCACCAAACCCAATATGGCTTGGTCAGCGTCAAATACCACTTCGTGAAAAGGCGAGTCAAGTTCATCACCATAAATAAAAGTATCATAAAAATTAGAGCCTAAAACGCCGTCCAGAATGACCGGCTCGCCGGTCTCGTCATCAATCGTACCGATTTGCACCACCAGCACATAAAGATGGTCATAAACTAGATTATAGCCATTGAGCGTGGGGATTGTCATAGAGTCAAGCTGATATAAAGGAGCCTCAATCGTCCCGCCCACCCCACCGATCTCAAGCCATAGCAATGGCGGCACAATCGGCGTGCCGTCCAATTCCGTCAAGCCTAACTGATGAGCTACCTCCGGAGAAATCATGCTGCTGGATGCGCCCGTATCCAACAGCCATGTCTTGGTGGAAGCAATGCCATTGTATTCAACAGTGACGTCATCCACCACCGGATTATACGCTAGTGTAGGCAACGGCTCGATGTTATCGGGATCGGTAGCGTTGTAATATTTACGCATGCGCAGTTTTATCTGGATGTCAGCCTTAGGAATAGCCGGATCACCTGCATCATGCACACGCGCGGAACAATAATTATAATCTTCCGAACTAATGACACTCGGAGTGATAACCACCGTTTTACCGGCCATAAGGGGCACTCCGAATATATCCAAAGGATCATATTCCGACGGAGTCAAAGTCAGCATGGCCCGGATTGGACCAAATGTCTGGTTAAAATCACTTTCTAAAGGCTCATTCCAGACATCGTAAGGCGCCAAACTCACATAAAGCTGCTCTGACACACCAAAGATATCCTTACCGGCGACGCCCACATCAGCAAACTGTGCGCCCGGTTCAGGAACCACTCCAAACAATTCCTCATACGTTTCATAGGACATGATAATCCCTGAAGCACCGGTATCGAAAAAAGCATAATGATACGCCCCGCCTATTGAGCCACCAGGAAGAATTTGTCCATCGGGTGTGCGACGTAACAAAAAATAAATTCTTGGAATATCGAAAGTTACTTCGGATGAGTTATAGATAATCACGTCGTCCGCCGCCCAGACCGGAGGCACGTCCCAACCTATCATCCCCCACGCCAGCACTACTCCAAGCCATCGTTTGAGGTTAAACATCTACAAAAAAACACCTTCCCCCCCGTTGGCTCATAATAAATTATAGCAAAAACCCGCCCGAGTCCCAAGCCGCAGTTGCCGATATGGAAAATATCGGTGATCTTCGCATTTCGGTAAATGCGACCGCCATTGGAAAACACCAACAATAATATGGAAATGTTGAACAAACTTGTTCAGGCCGACCATTAATAGGATTTTTTCAACATGAAACATAACCTATTTGTATACAGTATGTTATATATCGTCTTCTCGTTGGTAGGTTTTGTCCTGGCAAATAATCAACCCGGACCTGAACAGGTTCCCCAGCCGATGTCGGCTGCACCAAAGCAAACCCTAAACAGTCGGCTGAAAAGTTTCACTCAACAAGTTATCGGACTTTTCGCCACTCATCAGGATGGCCCAAGCGATGTCGCATCCGCAATAAATACTAACTTATCGAAGGTATCGGCTGAGGCCGCGAATCCCAAAAAACTCTATGAATCCACCCATAATTGGTATCCCATTTACCACCCCCAGGTAGGCCCGTCGGTATTTACCCTAATCGACTATCCCTATGGGGTAAACGGCATCCGGTACGATCAACCTCAGGTGTATCCTCTGGCGGAAATGCAAAACACTGTTTCCCCTACCAAGTCATCGGACCCAAATGACGTTCATTCACCTAAATACCTACAGGAAAGCCAGGCGTTAATGTTGGAAAAATGGTGTGAATTGGTGCATCAGTGGCGACGGCTCAATGAAGCCCCGGTACTAGCGACGGAAGTGGTTCATGCGGCCGGGCTAACGCGGGCGCAAGTTCGCATCTACCAGATGAATCCTCAATTGGCTGTGGATATAAAACGGACACTCGGCCGTATTGGTTCGATGAATAAAACTTTCGATCTCACCAGCCGGATGGTGCTGCGGGATATTCTCGGCGGACAAACCGACACCAACGTATGCCTGGAAATGGAAAAGCAACTGGCGGACTTGGAAAGCCTCATGGACCGACTAGCTGAAACCGACGACATCGTCAGTATCGCTCTGGGTGTGGGGCCAATTAACCGTAAAGACTGGAACGCCGTACTCGCCGATCCTATTGATTATTCACACTTCGACACACAAACTGTGGCCAAACCTTAATTCTATCAAAAACTTTCTCAGCGCAGTTATCCTTTCGCGGCCAAATCAGCGGTTACATGGACGTTTTTCGCCGCCGCGGTTTCATCCAGACGCGACACAGGCGTTGTTACCGGTGCGTTGTGCAAGGAAGCAGGATCGGTTTTGGCTATTTGGGCCAATTCGAGCATGGCGGCAATAAAGGAATCCAGCGTTTCCTTGCTTTCGGTTTCGGTTGGTTCAATCATCAATGCTTCATCGACGATCAAGGGAAAGTAAATGGTCGGCGGATGGAAACCGGCATCCAGCAATCCCTTGGCAATGTCGAGAGCGCGCACCTCATTTTCCCGTTTCTGCCTTGACGCACTAAGCACGCACTCGTGCTTGCACGTGCGCGGATAAGGCAAATCAAAAGCATCTTTAAGCTTGTGCATTATATAATTGGCGTTGAGTACGGCGTTTTCCGCGACGCGAATAAGACCCTGCCTGCCTAACATCCGAATATAAGCATAGGCGCGCAGGATAATACCAAAATTACCGTAGAACGGCGCGATATAACCGATGGAATGGGGACGATCGTAATCCAGTGCGTAGGCGCCGTCGTCACGCTTAACCACGAGGGATACAGGCAAATACTCCACTAACTTTTTGGCAACGCCAACAGGACCGGCGCCGGGACCGCCGCCGCCGTGGGGCGTGGCGAATGTCTTGTGCAGATTCAAGTGTACAATATCAAATCCGATGTCGCCGGGGCGCACCTTGCCAAGAATAGCATTCAGATTGGCGCCATCGTAATACACCAGGCCATCCACGGAATGAATCAGATCACAAATCTCTTTAATATGAGGATTGAAAAGCCCCAACGTGTTTGGGCAGGTAAGCATCAACCCGGCGACGCCTTCGTGCAGCACGGCCTTGACCGCTTCAACGTCCATTATCCCTTTTTCGGTGCTGGGAATGCTTACCACCTCATACCCGGCGATGGCGGCGCTGGCGGGGTTGGTGCCATGCGAACTATCAGGAACAAGAATCGTGGTTTTCTTACTACCACGGCGACGATGATAGGCCGCCATAAGCATAATACCGGTAAGTTCGCCATGGGCGCCGGCCATAGGCTGCATGGTGAAGGCGGCCATGCCCGTGATTTCACGTAATAACAAGTCCGTTTCGTATAGCACCTGAAGCGCTCCCTGGGTCAGCATTCCTCCGCAAGCAAGCTGAGGCAGAAGTGGATGCAAGTCAGCAAATCCCGGCAGCGCCGCACAAGCCTCAGCCATTTTCGGATTATACTTCATGGTGCATGAACCGAGTGGATAAAAGTTGGTGTCGACGCCAAAGTTACGGCGGGCCAACTCGGTGAAGTGGCGAATTACATCCAATTCGGACAATTCCGGCAACTCCGCAGGCTCCTGACGGAGCAAATCGGCGCTAAGATTAATAGAAACCGGCACATCATGCGTACACGGCTGCACACCGCGACGACCGGGAATACTTTTTTCGTAAAGAAGCTTCATAGTATGGCCTCCAGGGCTTCGGCGAACATGCCGATTTCCTGCTTGGTGCGCTTTTCGGTAACGGCGATCAAAAGCGATTTGTCCATGCCTTTATAGTAACGGTTCAGCGGAAAACCCGCGGCAAAGCCCTTATCAATAAGCCTGGCGACGACGTCTGTGGCGGCGATGGGCAGGTCCAGAACAAATTCGTTGAAAAACCATTTCTTATCAAAATGCGGTTTAACGCCGGGAATGGCGGTGAGACGACGGAACGCATAACTGGCCTTGTCGGCGCAGCGCTGGGCGACATCGGGAAGGCCCTGTTTACCCAATAGCGACATATACGCCAATGCCGCCAGGGCGCACAATGCTTCATTGGAACAGATATTGGATGTCGCTTTATCACGGCGAATATGTTGCTCACGGGCCTGCAGGGTCAATACAAAACCGCGTCGTCCTTGCGTATCCGTGGTCTGACCGGCAATACGACCGGGCATTTTACGCACGTATTTTTTCAGTGTTGTCATAAAGCCAAGATACGGCCCGCCGAACGACAGCGGTAATCCCAGTGACTGGCCCTCACCGGTGACAATATCAGCGCCCATCTCACCGGGAGTTTTAAGAATGCCCAGCGATAACGGATACACCGACATCAACAACAGCGAACCTTTGGCGTGAATCGCCTCGGCCAAATCGGAGAAATCATCCATCAAACCAAAAAAATTGGGATTCTGCACGATGACAGCGGCGGTGTCGTCATCAACGGCGGCGAGGATGGCGTCACGGTCGGCCATACCGTCGGCATTGGAAATTTCAACCAAATCTATATTCAGGTTTCGTGTGTAAGAACGAACCATTACGCGGTAAATTGGATTAACGGCGTCATCCATAACCACCTTCGACCGGCCGGTGATCCGCAGGGCCATCGTTACGGCTTCATACAATGCCGTGCCGCCATCGTACATCGAGGCATTGGACACCTCCATACCGGTAAGTCGGCAGATGGCGGTCTGATATTCAAAAATAGCCTGCAATGTACCCTGAGAAATTTCCGGCTGATACGGCGTATAAGCCGTGTAGAACTCGCTGCGTGAGGTAATCGCACTGACCGCGGCGGGGATATAATGGTCGTAAAAACCACCGCCGAGAAAATTGACCAGTCCGGCGGCATTGTGCCGGGCAAGTTCGGCAAGATATTGGCGAATTTCCTGCTCACTAATGCCTTCGGGTAAATTAAACGATTTGCAGCGTAGTCCGGTCGGGATGTCGGCAAACAGATCATCCATTGTCAAGCCGATGTCTGCAAGCATTTGTTGCTGCTGATCGGACGTATTGGCAATAAAAGGCATGGTTATATTCCTTATTACTCTTCCGTTTCCAAAAGCTTCTCATAAGCATCGGCGGTCATCAGGCTCTCGAAGTCCGCCTTGTCGGCCGGCTTGATCTTGACCAGCCAGCAACCTTCATAATTATCCGTCTTGAACCGTTCCAGATCGTCGGCAAGTTCCTCGTTCACCGCGATAATCTCACCACCGACGGGCGCGTAAATATCCGACGCGGCCTTCACCGACTCCACCGAACCGAACGAATCGCCCTTCTTGACCTTCTTGCCGCCGGCGGGTAATTCCAGGTAGACCAGATCGCCCAAATGTTCTATAGCATGGTCGCTGATGCCCACGGCGATGGTTCCATCTTTTTCAAGACGCGCCCATTCATGCGATTCGAGAAAACGACAATCTTTAGGAATCATA
>JAFGBA010000349.1 GCA_016933395.1 Sedimentisphaerales bacterium
GGTGTTTGCGCGGGCGGATGAACTGAAGAAAACGTTCGATATCGACCGGATGGAAATTCGTTATGTTCCGTTGCGCAACGCCAACGCCAAGAATATCGCAGACCTCTTGAAGGGGATTTATCCGGCGAAGGTAGTGGATAACCCGGCAGAACTGAACCATATCCACCGACAGCGCCACACCAGCGGAGAAACGGAAACGTTCATTCCGGGATTATCCCCGGAACTGTTACGGCAGGCCGGACTGGGGGACATACCGATGGAACAATTGCTGAGTGAATCACTGGCGATTGTCGGCGGCGAGGAGCTAACCATCGTACCCGACACGGAACGCAACGGATTGTTAATTCGCACGTTCAGCCGTAATTTTGCGCCGCTATTGGAACTGATTGACAAACTCGATCAGCATCGCGACCAGGTGATGATTGACGTGTTCATTACGGGGGTGGAACTGGATGACAGCATGGAGTTGGGAGTGGATTTCAGCTACGATGCGGCCGCGAAACGCTGGGAGGGCAGTTATACGCTGGCGCAGGACGTAGGGGCAGCCGGGGATATGACGGGATTGAGCTATCAGTTCATCAGCGAAAACATCGAGGCGTTATTGCGGGCGCTGGAGGAGACGGGGCGGCTGGAGATTCTGACGCGGCCGTCGGTGGTGACGAAAGACAACACCAAGGCGACCATTTCCGTCGGGCGCGATGTGCCCATCGTCGCCAGCACCAATGTCAGCACCGAAGGGGCCGTGAACAGCGTTATAAAATACACCGACGTTTACACCAAACTGGAAGTGACGCCGCAAATCCATCCGGACGGCTATATCACGATGGCCATCAGCCAGACGATTGATGATGTAAGTACGGAAACGTTTCAGATTTCCGAAGAATTTAATCCGCAGGTGCTCATTCGGCGTAAGGCCGAAACTATTTTGCGGGTGCGCGACGGACAAACGGTGTGCCTGGGCGGTTTTATCGGCGATAACAAGCGAGAAGAGGAAACGGGCATACCGTTTTTGAAAGATATTCCGCTGTTGGGTTATTTGTTCATGTATAAATATACCGAAGTGAATAAACGCGAGTTAATCATTTTCATCACGCCGCATATTTTGCGCACGCCGGAAGAAATGCTGCGGATGACGAATGAGCAGCGCCGCACCAGTTCGTATAAACTTTCCGAAGACAAGGAAGAACGCCGGGGCGTTCAGGATATACTCGAACCTCAACGAGAGCTGCGCCCGCCGCCATACAGGGACAGCAACGAAGCTGATAATCCCTAAAAACCGGTGATGGGTTGATTTAAACGAAGAGGCACAGGACAATTGGGCGGATCAGGAGGTTATTCATCCTCTGCGCCCTTTTTATGTGCAGGTTTTTGACGCGCCATCAAGAAGGTTATTTTGGCGGCGGTTTCGGGGGAGAGTTTTTCACGGACGAGTTGGCGGGCCAGTTTTAGTTCGGTGCGGCGGCTGAGGTGAGTTAGGATAACGTGTTCGTTTTCCATGCCGGCCAGCACCTCGGCGAGCTGATCGAAATGGTAATGGCGGCCGGCGCGGGCGCGATCGTGATGGTCCTGGTCGAAAAAGGTGCATTCGGCGATAAGCACCTGGCTCTGGCGAACGCAGGCCAACTGCTCGAAGTCGCCGCCCATGGTGTCGCCCAGGTAGGTTATCAGCGGCATGTTTATGGTGTAGGTTACCGATTCTCCGGCCTTGCGAAGTCGGGCGATTTCCGGGCCGGGCAGGTCGAGAAATCCCGGTTTGAGTTTCTGGCGACGCTCGATGATGGTGAAGCCCAGCGACCCGGCCGTATGGTTCGTGCTGAAGGCGAACGCAAAAAGATTGCGGCGGAGTTCATACTCATCGCCGTGTTCCATGGGCACAAAGTTGGCCGGCGGGTGCGTGCCATCGATCCGCGCCCAGCAGGCCAAAAGCGCTTGGACTTCGGACAAAAGACGGGCGGGCAGCAGAACCGTACCGGGAGCCATCTCCCGGAAATCCCGCTGGGAACAGTAATAAGCGATGCCGGCGGCGTGGTCCATGTGGCCGTGGGAGAGCAAAACGTGGTCGATGCTGAGGATTTCTTCCGGCGCTTTGCCGACGTCAAAACAGACGTTCAGTTCCGGCACGGCGATGACCGTTTCCTCGCCGGCGACCGAATAGCCGTGAATTTCCAGATTGCCGCAGGTAATCGTATTGAGCCGGGAATACGCCATAATCACCTTGTTTCGCTATCAGTCATACTCTGACCGCAGTAAACCTCTGGTAAAACCTTTGTTGTCATTGTATAGTCGTCGGTACAACGGCGTTATTGTAGAAGATCGCCATGGTTTGGCAAGCATTAAAGGGCATCGCTATGCATACATTTACAGTTGCTACACACAAGCGCAATGAGATGATTGATGTTACCGACCAGGTCCGGCGGGTGATCGCAGAAAGCAACTTGAAGGATGGGTTGGCAATTATCTTCGTGCCGCACACTACGGCCGGAGTGACCATTAACGAAAATGCCGATCCGGACGTTATTCATGATATTTTGCTGACCCTAGAAGAGCTGATCCCCCACCACCGCGACGGGTATCGCCATGGAGAAGGCAACAGCGACGCCCACGCAAAATCCAGCCTGGTCGGTTCCTCGGTGGCGATCATCATCCGCGAGGGACGGTTGCAACTGGGCACGTGGCAAAGCATTTTCTTCTGCGAGTTTGACGGTCCGCGGCGACGGTCGTGCATGGTGCA